>JAILFE010000180.1 GCA_024697725.1 Oscillospiraceae bacterium | reverse complement strand
TATCACAGTCTCGCCGCCCGCCGCCGCAGCCATACAGCAGCATACAGCCTTGCCGCTGACGCTTATAGTTCCGTCATCGTTCCTTACCGTATCACAGGACACGACCTCACACCATGCGTCATATACCGCCGATATCGCGCCTTCGCGGTGCTCGGCTGTGCATTTCACACCGACGGTGCAGTTCACCGCAGTCGGGACGGCGGGCAGCTTCAATGTCTCGGAGGTATGCACCGTAGCGCATTCGGTGGAAAATTCATCGGTAGCAACAGGTACTGTACGGTATCTCACCGCACGGCAGCATATCAGCAGCATCGCATTGAAGCTTATTATCCTGCCGCTTCCGTTCTCGGTCTGCGGGACAGCCTCACAGCTTATCACAGATACTCTTGCGGTGAGCTCGTGCTCCTCGCTGAGTCCTTCCATATCCATGATATGCGAAAAAGGAACGGAGAACTGCATGGTCTCGGGCGGCATATCACCGCTCTCAGAGCGGGGCGTATACAGCATGGATATTTTCAGCTCGCCCTTCACGGCGACCTTGTCCGATATCACCTTTTTATCGCATGATACCGGGATAGCCGAAACACGGAGTATATCTGCGGCGGGCGGTTTTGCCTCCCCGAGATCGAGTTCCTCGCTCACGCTGACGCGCTTTTCCGCATACAGCCCCGATGACGGAGCTGTGAGCTCTCTGCGGCGCAGGAGCAGTCCCCCGCCCCTTGCATCACACACAGCCTCCTTTTCGACCTCGGCTGTGACCGTTATGGACACCGTCACAGAACCGTGTATCTCTGCGCGTCTCCCCGTTACCGCACGGCAGTTGATATAGTCCACTGTGGGTATGATCCTCGCCGCAGGATATTTTCCCGTATTCTCGAGCGCAGCACCGCCCGAATAGTTCAGCTTGCGTTCAAAGGTGCGCAGTTCGTTGTCGCGGGTGCAGTATATCATCCTCAGCGAGACGCACATCTCATAGGAAAGTCTGTCCGCATTGATGCTGCTCGATATCACCGATGGCTGTGCCGTGCAGCGTATTATGCGGAACATCTCGGGGCAGTAATCGGGGAGAACGTGGTCAAGCTCTATCCCGTGCTGCGCCGATGTGCGGCATACTATCTCCCGCGAGCACAGCTTCTGCGTACATAATTCAAAGCTCATATATCATATTCCTCCGTTTTTTTGTGGCAGAAAACACCTGTTGATAGATTATATTATCATACGGCTGAAAATATGCACGCACAAAAAAAGTGCCCGATGACCGTTTTGTTTTGGTCATTGGGCACGTATTTATATTTTTAATCTTTTCGTCAGCGCTTTCCCTTGTCGTATATCTCGCCCAGCGCACGGGGGCTGTTGTTGTGCTTGCTGAAGAATATCAGCAGGCAGAGAGTGAGCACATACGGCAGTATACGCACGATATCATTATATGTGGACGGCATACCGAGCTGCTGTATGATAGCCTGTCCGCTGCTCCTTGCAAACCCGAAGATAAGACACGCGCCGAGCGTCGGAAGTATCGACCAGTTGCCGAATATGAGAGCAGCAATCGAAAGATATCCGAATCCGAGATATATATCGGGCGAAAAGTTTGCGGAAATGGAATAAGCATAGCTCATGCCCGCAACTGCCGAAAGTCCGCCTGAGATGATAACTGCCGCTGTCCTTACACGGTTCACATTTATCCCGACAGCATCCGCTGCATGGGGATTGTCTCCGCAGGCTCTCAGATGCATCCCGAACGGAGTGCGGTACATTACATACCACATGATAACGGCAATGAATACTATCATTATCTCGAACGGATAAACATCCCTGAACACCGCTCCGATCACGGGTATGCGGGATATCCCCGGCACCGTGATGCGGACGCTCGTCCCAAGGACGAATTTGTTCGATGTCTGTGAGAATACGCCTTCGTTTATGCGCTTTGTAAGGAAGCTCGTGAGAGCCATTGCAAGTATATTCACCACAACGCCGCTTATGACCTGATTCGCCCTGAACCTGATGCACATAACGACGTGTACGAGAGAATACAGCATTCCTCCTATTATCGCAGCGATGAACGAAACGTAATACGGCAGCTGTGAGCCGCTGCCCACCGTCTGCATGACCAGGACTGCGGCAAGTCCGCCCGTGAACGCTCCGAAGCCCTGTAGCCCTTCGAGCGCAAGATTCGTGATGCCGCTCTTCTCGCTGAATATGCCGCCTATCGCCATTATGAACATCGGGAGCGCAAATGCGAGCCCGTCGATGATTATGGTATCTATCATGTCCTGCTCACCTCCCTGCCCGGGTCGAGTTCCATGCTCAGCTTATCAACGTACATCCTCAGGAATTCCGAGCAGGCTGCGAATATCAGTATCACAGAAGTGATAAGATCGGACATTTCGACCTCAACGCCCTGCTGCGAGCTCATATATATCGAGCCCTTGGATATTATCGTGACCAGGACCGATGAAAATACGCAGCCGATAGGGTCGCTGTTGCCGAGGAGCGCAACGGCTATCGCATTAAAGCCCATGCTCGGGACAACGCCCGGCTGTATCGAGGCAAAATATCCGCAGAAATATGTGACTCCCGCAAGACCCGCAAGACCTCCCGATATCGTCATCGAGAGTATCATATTCTTCGATATGCTTATCCCCGCATATCGCGCCGCCCTGCGGCTGAGACCCACTGCCTTTATCTCAAATCCCATCGTCGTCCTGTTCATCATGAAGCCGACCGCAGCCGCTGTTATCAGTGCGAACACGAATGCGAGCGGTATATTGAATTTGAGCCCGAACGCCTGTACATTTGTCAGCGTGAGACGCGATGCATCGGTGATCGCAATGCTCTGTCTTGATATCGGGTCAAGGAAGAAGGTGTTGATATAGAATGTGAACACATACATCAGTATATAGTTTATCATTATCGACGATACGACCTCGTTGATATTGAAGCGGTATTTCAGCCACCCGATAAGTGCGCCTACAACCGCTCCCGCCGCTATGCCTATTATCACCGCAAGAGGCTTTGCTATAGGCGCCGCAAGTGCGGAATGCCCGACAGTGACGCTTGCCGCAAAGCCCGCAGCGAGCATCATCCCCGATACTCCGATATTGAAAAGCCCCGCACGCAGTGCCACCGCGACCGCGAGAGAAGCGAATATCATCGGCGTGAGCGCATCGAGAAAGCTCATAAGATCGGTGAACATATTCTGTCTGCCCGCATACGATGATTTCGGAAGGAATCCCGAGCCCTGGAGAAGGTTCCCGTATGCCGAGAGCGGGTTTTTCCCTATCGCAAGAAGTATCACCGCGCCGACGATAAGGCTGACCAGTATGGCAAAAAGAGATATCCTCGCCATACGGAGCTTTTCACCGCCGAGCAGCTTTACAATAAGTTTTTTCATGTGCTCTCACCCCCGTCTCCGACGCCTGCCATAAATCTGCCGACCTCATTCACGGTAAGCTCGGAAGCCTTATGGATATGCTCTATCCTGCCGTCAAATATAACGCCGATAGTGTCTGCGCAGTCCATGATCTCGTCCAGCTCGAGCGAGATGAGCAGCACCGCCGCTCCCCTGTCACGCTCGGCTATTATCTGTTTGTGGATATTGGATATAGCTCCGATATCAAGTCCGCGCGTCGGCTGCATGAAGATTATCAGAGGCGTTTCGAGCTCGATCTCTCGTGCGATTATCGCCTTCTGCTGATTTCCGCCCGACATGGAGCCTGTGATAGTTTTACAGCCGTTGCTGCTGCGGATATCGTATTTTTCTATCAGACGGCTGCCGTTATCATCGAACGCCTTGCGGTCGATCACCGATCTGTGGGAGAAGATATCCTTGTAATACTGTTTCAGCGCAAGGTTATTGCTGAGGTCGAATGCGAGCACCAGCCCGACATTATGCCGATCCTCGGGGATATATGCCACACCGCTCTCTATGCGCTTTCTTATCGGGAGATGCGTTATATCGTTCCCATTAAGCATTATCCTGCCGGACGACACGCTGCACAGCCCTGCTATCGCATCGGCAAGCTCGTTCTGACCGTTGCCGGACACTCCCGCAAGCGCGAATATCTCGCCGGAATGTATCTCGAACGACACGTTCTTCACGGCGTCATAGCCCATCTCGCTGCGGACGGTGAGATCTTCCACTTTCAGGACGACATCTCCCGGAACAGCCTCGGTCTTCTCCGAACTGAAGGACACCTCGCGCCCGACCATCAGCCTTGCCATCTCCGCCGTGGAAGTATCTGCGACATCTCTGACCTCTATGAGCTTCCCCCGGTTGAGTATAGCGCATCTGTCTGCGATCGACTTTATCTCTTCGAGCTTGTGAGTGATTATGATTATCGTATGTCCGCCGTCGCGCAGTCCTCTTATTATATCAAGAAGATACTCTATCTCCTGCGGCGTGAGCACGGCTGTCGGCTCGTCAAATATAAGTATCTCCGCGTTGCGGTAGAGCATTTTCAGTATCTCCACCCTCTGACAGGCAGAAACGTTCATATCGCTTATCAGCGCCTCGGGGTCAACTCTCAGCCCGTATTTTTCGGACAGCTCTGCGATATCCTTGTTTGCCTTGCGGATATCGACGTGCGGTATAAACCCGAGCAGCTTATTCTGCGGCTCCGAACCGAGTATGATATTTTCGGCAGCGGTATAATTTGAAACGAGCCTGAAATGCTGATGCACCATGCCTATCCCAAGCTGCGTGGCGTGACGCGGCGAGGTTATCTTCACCTTTTCGCCGCGCAGATATATCTCGCCCTCATCCGGCTCATACATACCGAAAAGCACGCTCATCAGAGTTGATTTACCTGCGCCGTTCTCTCCGAGCAGAGCGTATATCTCACCCTTGCGTATGCTTATTGAGATATCATTATTCGCAACTAGCCCCGGAAAGCGCTTTGTGATATGCTTCATCTCTATGATATACCCGGAATTGCCCATATGCCACCTCCGATAAAAAATACCGGGCGAGGATCATATTGCCCGAAGCCCGGTATTCTGCTATATATATAATATATTATTCAACGTCCATACCCGTGAAGTTGTCGGGCTTGAGATCATTGAAGTTTGCTGCGGGAACGATCTTGCCTTCCTTGATGAGCTGATATGCCCTGTCTATCTTTTCGATAGCATCCGCACTGAGCTGACATCTGCCGGATTCGCTCACATAGCCTGTGGAGTCGGTATCTGCGCCGAGAAGGTAATTTCCGCCCTTGAAGGAATCGTCGACGATGCTCTGGAGCACTTCCTTATCGTTCTTGCCCATTACCTTGAGTGCGGAGGTGAGCACAACGTTCTCGCCGCCGTTTGCGCCGTCATTGTACTGGTCGGTATCGCAGCCTATGACATAATCCTTTGCTGCGCTCTCCTTGACTGCTGTGAAAACACCGTTGCCCGAACTGCCTGCTGCAACAAATATAACGTCACAGCCTTCCTTGATGAGTGCATCGCCTATGACCTTTCCGTTTGCAGGGTCTGCAAAAGAACCTACGTAGTTGCCGCCGACATTTGCTCCGGTGACATCCGTTCCCGCATAGGACGGGAGCTCGACTATCTCTGCACCGGTATCATAATGCTTGTTTGCATAGTTCACGCCGGACATAAAGCCATACTGATAGTTTACATTCGAGGGGAACGCGATGCCGTTCACAACAGCGACCTTCTTGGTCTGTGTGGTGAGAGCCGCCGCCATGCCTGCGAGGAAGCCGCTTTCCTGCTCCTTGAACTGCATAGCATACACATTGTCGCGGGATACCTCGTTGCCGTCGGCATCGTTCATATAGGTATCAACAAGGATGAACTTCTTGTCGGGATTATCCGTTGCGATATCGGTTATGCCGGCGAACTGGAAGCCGTCGCATACGATAGCATCATAATCGGCAACGATATTTGCAACAGCCTGAACTGCCGCTGCCGGATCACCTGTCGATTCCTGGACCGGAGTCACTGTCGAGCCGGGGTTCGCATCGATAAAGCTGAGTATACCGTTATAGTTCTCCTGATTGAACGAACCGTCATCCACTCCGGAGGGAGAGCTTACGATCGCAACTTTCAGAGTCTTTCCTCCTGCCACAGCTGCTGAAGTATCAGCCGAGGGCGCGGGTGCAGGGTCGTTTGCGGGAGCAGGCTGTGAGCCGCAGCCCGCGAGCATCGAAGCTGCGATCATCATACCGAGCATTGTTCTTATTGTTACCTTTTTCATTACTTTTCCCTTTCTATTCATAACAGTATATATCGGCAGTATCCCCGCCGACATGACAATTATATCACTGCTTCGTAAAAAAGTCAACATCTGAGCGGAAATATTTCTGTCAATTATTCCGGCGGATTTATATATTTTTATCCGATCTTTTCCTTTATTATCGATATGAGCCTTTCAACGACTTCATCGGCACAAAGCTCCGAGGTATCGAGATACACGGCATCGGGTGCCTGTCTCAGCGGCGCCGTTTCGCGGTTCATATCGTCATGGTCGCGCTGTATTATATCGGCAAGCACCTTTTCATAATCGGGAGCCGCTCCCTTAGCGGAAAGCTCATCAAAGCGGCGCTTCGCCCTTACCTCGGCGGAAGCGGTGAGATATATCTTT
>JAILFE010000335.1 GCA_024697725.1 Oscillospiraceae bacterium | reverse complement strand
TGCGAGATCATTAACATGACTGGTGAATCATACCGCCTTTCCCACAGAAAATCAATCACTCACTGACCTTGTATATTTTGTGGCGAACGCCTTGTATGTTTTCTGGCGAAAAATTGTATGTTTTACTTGACTTTTTACACCATTGCTAAAGACAGCAACGGCACCGTGTGTTTAATTCTTCATTATTGCTTGAAAAGCCTGTGCTTTTATGATAATAATATTGTGGTGGCACCCTTAAACTAAAATACATCCGGTAATTTCAAAGGATCTCGCCATTATTTATCAGATACAGATCCGTATTATTTTGCGCGATCTCAACTAATCTGGATTCATATCCGCTTACAGAGAAAAGACCGTAGAACATCTTTTTCCCTTGAAATTCCGGAATACCTTCACATTTCTTCTGAAGGTCAAAATATACATCAGCAGGAACAGGTCTGTCATAGTATTTGCATTCCCCGACAAATATGCTGTTGTGTTCATTGTCAATGGAAACAACATCTATCTCAATATTTCCGTTCCAATACGAGCCGATCTTTGAAGGGATATGTTCGATCGAACCATTATTGCATAATAAGCTGAGTATTTCACGGGAAACGATCTCAAACACGAAACTTACATGGTTTTCTATAAATACCGATCGTATTTTCTTCATCACATAATCACGATTATCCAATTCCAGTTCGCCGCGGTACGGATATACAAATTTAAACCAGAAATCTATGAACTGGTCGCTTATATAATACAATCCCTTTCTGCTCTTGTCAGGGAATTGTTCAGTCACCGGGGTGCGCTTTTCAACAAGGAACAGTTCTGTCAGCGTTGCAAGGTACGGAGTTATGGAAGTAGTTTTCTGTTCCAATACTCCAGCTATCTTGGATAACTTATGATTACCGAGTGATATGGCTTTCATGATAGAAAAATAATTCACCGGCTCCCTTACTTCCTTTTCAAGCAGAAATATGGGTTCTTCATACAAGAATCCGGATTTATCCAGAATAACATTTGATATGTTTTCCCAGATAGTGTCATTGTTGTCAAAAAATTCTATATATTTCGGCACACCGCCTGTAACTGCATATAACTCTACAAGCTCAGAAAAAGTCTTATCAGGGAAAGCCGTATACAAATCACTGAAATGGAGTGGCTGCAAACGTATCTGAGCTGTTCTTCTGCCATACAGAGGACTTGAATGTGACAGTACCTGTGAGGTCATCATGCTGATAAGTGAACCGCAAAGTATCACCATGACATTGCTGTCTTTGAGTATTTCATCCCACGCTTCCTGAAATATTGATGGATAGGCCGGATTTCCATTTACAAGATACTGAAATTCATCTATAACAAGGATCTTCTTATTCTTCGGATCATATGCTGCAAATGCTCTGAAGGCGCTAAGCCAGTTTTCAAAACGGCTACCGGCAATATATGGCTGCTTAGTATATTCTGCAAGCTTTTCAGTGAATTTATTGAGATTCTGGCGATTGCCTTCCTCATTAGCAAGGAAATACAGAGCATTCTTTCCTTTTATGAACTCTTTTATCAAAGTTGTTTTTCCAACACGTCTGCGTCCATAAACCACGACAAAACCGCTGTTACGCTTGTATTCTCTTTCCAGAGAAGCCATTTCGCTCTCTCTTCCCAAAAACTTCATATGCCGCCCTCCCCAAAGCATTGTATAAGTACATTTATAATAATTTAGATTATACAATATTTTTTCGGCGTTGTCAAGACGGTTTATAAGAATAAACAAATTATAATTTGTCGTTTTATACAAGTCAGCTCATTTCTTTCTGTAATACTTCTGCCTGAAATCAAGCCATTTTTCCGGCACGTAAACAGAATTGAGCGTTTTAAAATGATAGTTCAAGTTCAATTTTTCCGTCATGCTCACATCCTTTTTTGATCTTAACCTGCGTAGGAACATACGGAGATAAATTGGTCAGCAAATCAACTACATCATCAAGTAATAATATCCTATCCTTGATATTATGTTCACTAAGAATCACCATATCAAACACGCTGCCGTAGTTATCAGAGTAAGCATTTTTCATTTCGACCCTTATTATTTTAAAAACAGGCTCATTATTGCCAATATCTATTTCAGCAAGCGCTGATAACAGATTGTTTCTGAATATTTCAGGTGTCATCTCTCTGCACTGCTTCATACCTGTTCTCGGGAGATATGAGGGTATATTTCTGCGTGCTCTTATCATAGAAGCAGCAGCATTTGCCGTCATCCGCAGGCAGCTCACCGATCATATCTGCTTTCCCTACAGCAAGTTCCGAAAGCTGTGTCTGAGTTATGCGGTCGCCTATGTTCGGAACATCAGCATAGACAACAGTCGGCTTTTCTACGGTATAGTTGAATATACTGCGGTATGCCGCAAAATCTTCCTTGCTGACCAATATATCATTTATACGCCTCAGAAGTAACTCTGCCGTATCGGGCGATATCCCCTGTTCCAGAAGTTCATCCCTTATGCGCCCGGAATTGTCTATGCCCACACTGATAAGCTTGTTCTGAGCCTTGTTGAACAGCTCTATCTTATCTACCCTGTTGCCATACTCTGCGATATATGTATCTTTGTTTACACCCTTATGTTTCACATCATACAGTTTCAACAGTTCACTGCCCTCACGGTCGCCTACATACTGTCCTTGGGAATCGTATATGGAATAGCGTTTGTCCTGCTCCAGCTTTGTCATGAGGCTCTTGCCGCCGTTTATCTCGCTGACATCGTTTTTATTGAGTATGAGGTGATCCATCCCATGAGTATTGGGCACCTTTACAAAATATTCCCGCTCGTTCTCACCCTTGAGAAGTGTGGATTTATCTATTGAAACAGAATTGGCGTTGACCGTGATCTCAAACTCCGCCGATGCTTTTTCTGTTTGCCGACATTTTTCAGCAAGGTCCTTTATCCGCTCTTCCTGCCAGGGATAGTAAAGAATGACCTTATCATCACCATACTCTGCAAACTGAACGCTTTCAATACCGTTAGTGTGCAACGCCTTATACAGGTCGGCAGCTTCATTCTCCGGTATGACCTTTGCTATGATCTCCGGCTTTTCAAGAGTACCCGCCATATCAAAAGTGCGATAATCTATATTATCAAGCTGATCTTTCATCTGCATTGCTGCTGACATTGCCCTGTTATACTGCCCCTCGTATTCTGCAGGAACGATATTAGTATATTTTCCGTCCTCGCTTATAAAAGAGTAAACGGGAATATCATATCTGCGCATCACATCGGAAACCAGCGGCATATCCTCGGGGGATATACGGTCGCCGTCCTTCACCTTTATAGCTTCGGGATGTTCCTTTATGATGTTGGATAAGGTCTGCTTCACCGCTGTCTGCACCATCTCCATCTGATGAGTGGGAACTGCAAATAGTGAATTTGCATTGTCGGGATCAGCCGCCTTGAAAAATGAGCCGCCAAGACCCTTTATTCTTTCTTCGACCTCTGCTTCCTTTTCCTTCGGAATAGGTATGAACTTGAAATCCACACCCTTTTTCATCAACTGAACCACCGTGATATTCAGCTCATCAAGAAGTTCCAGCGGATTACGGGTATTATGCTTCACGATCAGATCATCTACTTTTTGCGTGATCTGCAATACATTCATTCAGCATTGCCTCCTTCACAGCCCTCCTCTTCTTTGCGGTATTTCTTGGGAACATATTTGCGGTTTTGTTCTTTGGACATGAAGTAGATCTCCGTAAAGGCTTTCATAAGATTATCCTTATCTTCCTCCGGAAGTTCTCATCCGGCAAATAATCCTGAAACTTCTCCCAAAAGATCACTGATCTCACTGACACCCTTGCTCCCGTACATTTCTCTTGCACGCTCAATTATCTCACCTTCTTCCCCTGTCAGAGCTGCCACCGTTACTCCAAGTGCGTCCGCTATTCTTTCAGCGATCCTGACGGTCGGATAACGCTCTCCGTGTTCATACAGCTTCAGGGTCCTGCTTGATAAGCTGACCTTTTCTGCCAATTCTTCACGGGTAAGCTGCATTGCGTTCCTTGCTTCGGTAAGCCGTGTTCCGAAGTTGATGCTATCGCCCATAACCATTCCCTCTTTCCTTTTTAGATTATTCCGGAATATCCATGAAAATCACAGTAACAAATGTACTGTTAATTTGCAAAGAACGTTTGTTCTTTATGCTTATATTATAAACGTTTGTTCTGTATTTGTCAATAAGTTCAGAAAAATTTTTGGATTTTTGTTTGATCCTACAGGACAAGCAGGACGTTTTTTGAAAAAATACTTGAAAAATATACAAAAATGTGATATAATTGTTATCGGATAAATCGTTCGGAACGGGAGGCTGTTTTGAAAGAGATCAACATCTGCGGTGCAAACCGCTTCGATACTTACACAAAGACACGTGCCGCGAGCCGCGCTGTCATCATTCGCGGTGACGATATCCTGCTCTCTTACATGAAGAGCGAGGATACATATATGATACCAGGCGGCGGCGCCGAAAACGGCGAATCCCCCGAGGAATGCTGCATACGCGAAGCCGAAGAGGAAACAGGGCTCATCGTAAAACCGACCCGCCTGTTCCTCACTGTGAACGAATTCTATGAGGAATACCGCTATATAAGCTGCTATTTCATTTGCGAGATCGCGGGCATCAGCACCTCTCACCTCACCGAAGCCGAAATGCGCGCGGGGCTCGTACCCGAATGGGTGCCGCTCGCAAAGGCTGTTCAGATATTCTCGCACCATAATGATCTCGCCGGTACATACGAGGAAAAGCGCGGGCTGTATCAGCGGGAATATACCGCACTCACCGAATATATGAAACTTTGATACGGAGTAAATATTTATGCATGATTTCAGAAAGATCATCGCTGCGGCAGCTTTGATCACTATCTTGTGCGGCTGCGCGGGAAACTCTCCGGAAACTCCCGCAAATACGGACGCTGCCGCCGCAAATACCGATGCCGCAGCGTCAGCATCAGCGGATACGAACCCTCCCGCTGAAACGGAAGACGTTCCCGCAAAGCGTGAAAGCACCATGCCGCTCATTTCGATAACCACAAAGAAACAGACTCCCGATGCTCTCGATTTCGTAAACCTGCCCGTTGCGGCACACGTTTCTGAGGCTATCGCTTCGTGGACGCCCGGCTATGTGATGCCGCCCGCCCCGTGGTACGAGGACTGCACCGTGAGCGTTACCGGTACGGACGGCAGCACGCTGCTCACCGGCGCCGACGCTAAAGTTAAGGTGCGCGGCAACTGGACGACCACCTACGATAAAAAACCGCTGCGGATAAAATTCAGCGAAAAACAGGAAATGCTCGGCCTGAACGGCGGGAACAAATTCAAGGACTGGGTGCTGCTCGCCGAATACAAGGACGGCTCGATGCAGCGCAACAAGACCATTTACGATGTTTCGCGGGATATCCTCGGCGCGGAGGGACTTTACGCCCCCGACTGTGAGTTCGTGGAGGTAGAGATAAACGGCGATTACCGCGGTGTGTATCTGCTCACCGAACAGCAGCAGGCAAGAAAAAACCGCGTGAACATCACCGATGTCGAACAGGGATATACCGGCACCGATATAGGATATTTCCTCGAAATGGACACCTACTTCTACACCGAGGACGAACTTCAGCAGTTCCGGTGCGAATATCACGGCAATGACCCGCTCACCCCCTTCGACGGCAAGGGCGGCAGCGGAAGAACGATAAAGTTCCTCCCCGGAGATGCCGATTTCTGGAAAAGCGATGTGGGCTTCACCATAAAGAGCGATATCAATTCGTGGGAACAGCACGATCTCATTGAAGCGTTCGTGAACGGCGTGTATGATATAATGTACGAGGCGGCTTACAATAAAAAGGCGTACCGCTTCAATGACGGCTATACCGGTATCACCGAAGCGCCGGACATAACCCCCGAAGAAGCCGTGCGCGCTGTCGCCGATGTGGATTCGCTCGCCGCTATCTATATCATCAACGAACTCGCGTGCGATGCCGATATCTATTGTTCGAGCTTCTATATGACCGCCGATCTCGGCGCGGAGGGCAATAAAAAACTAACGTTCCAAGCTCCTTGGGATTTTGATTCCGCAATGGGCGTCAAGAGCCGCTGTCCCGACGGAACAGGCTTCTATGCGGGAAATATCGTTCCCGATGTGAACGGCAATTACGAAACGGTCAATCCGTGGCTGACCGTTCTCATGTATGAGGACTGGTATCAGGATATCATACGCGAAAAATGGACGGCTGCCTATGACAGCGGAATTTTCAGCCGCGCGCTCGGCAGCATAGAAGCCGACCGCACTCTGCATCATGACGCTTTCGAGCGCAATTACGTGCGCTGGAACAATATCATCAACAACGAGATATTTGTGAACGAACTTTCGGACAGGGCTAAGCAGTACAAAGATCACGATGACGCAGCGGATCACTTCTATGAATGGTTCGGTACGCGCATTGATTTCATAAATGAACAATGGCACAAGTAAATTGATATTGAAGGGCGGTCAAAATATGAAAACATCCATAAAATACAGACTTCTGCGCCTCGGCATACTCTGCGCGGGGATAGGCTCCTTCGCGGTGGCGATATTCGCATCGGTCGCAATGACATTGATACAAAAGCAGTCCTCCGATGTTTTCAGAAAAACGGTCGCTGCAAGCGTGGTAAGCTCTCTCCAGGAGGAAATGGTCTATCTTCCGGACGGTCTGCGCGAGGCATCGGCAGGCGAACACAATGATATCTTCGACAACGTATTCGAGATAGGACAGCCCCAGCGGTACGATTATTCCACATTCGAGCAGGAATGCCGCGAACTACCCGAAAACGGCGTGCTGCTGACCTATATCCCCTCCGATGAGATCTATGTGGTGGCGCTCAACCGCGGAAAGGATATCATCGCCGGCGAACTGAACAGCGATTACTTCGATTACGCCGTGAACATAATGGCGGATAACGACTGCTACGGCTACATGATAAACAACAGGAACGGAAATATCCTCCTCTCTACCGATAAGGCACAGTGCGGCGGAAGCATCGCGGGCGACACGCTCTATAAGAAATGCTTCAGTGCAGTATCCGCCGGAAGATCGGAAAAAGCGGGCGGTCCGTTCTCAAAGTTCATAATCTACGCCGCTGTACTTCCCGACAACCCCGAATTCAGCGTATTCTACTGCACAAAATCGGAAAATGTATATAAGATCGGTACGATCGTTATAATCCTCATGCTGCTCTGGGCGGCGCTGCTCACGTCCATAGGCGTCATAGTTTCGATAGGCGTTGCCAAGAAGATCGCAGGCTCGATTCTTCCCACGGTGGACTGCCTTAACAAATTCTCAAAGGGCGAGATAGACACCTCGTTCCGCCGCAACGACCGCGGCGACGAGACAGAACTCCTTTCGGAGGCAATGGAAACTACCATAGCAAATCTCGGCACCTACATAAAGGATATCAACCACAGGCTCTCGGAAATGTCAAACGGGAACCTCACCTCGGAAAGCACCTGCGAGTACCGCGGCGATTTCAACGATATCCGCGTGTCGCTCGATAACATCTCCTCCTCGCTCAGAGAAACGGTCGGCACGATAAGAGAAGCGGGAGAACAGGTCAACAGCGGTGTCAGCTCGCTGGCGGACGGCGCACAGAGCCTCGCGGAAAATTCCAACAACGAAGCCGCTACCCTGCGTGAGCTCGATGTGCTTGTAAAGAATATCAATGACGATGTTAATGCGAACGCCGAAATGACCAACCGCATGAGAAGTCTTTCGGAAACAGCCGTTGCCAATGTTGAAACGGGCAACAGGAATATGCAGGATCTCAGCAGCGCGATAGAGGATATCCGCAAGGCTTCGCAGGAGATACAGTCCATTGCAAATCTCATCAACGATATCGCTTTCCAGACAAATATCCTCGCGCTGAATGCGGCTGTTGAGGCGGCGCGCGCAGGAAGCGCAGGAAAGGGATTTGCAGTAGTTGCAGATGAAGTGCGCAACCTCGCGGGCAAGTCCGCAGATGCGGCACAGGAAGCGGTAAAGGTCATCGACCGCAGCGTTGCCGCAGCAGAACTCGGCGTAAATCTCAACGAGTCGGTGAATGCTTCGCTCGATGCAGTGCGCAAGTCGGTGCGCGAATTCAGCGATCTGGTCGGCATGGTAGCCGATTCCTCGAACCGTCAGGCAAAGGATATCAGCACCGTTACGAACGGACTTTCCAACATAACCGGCGCTGTTCAGAGCAATGCGGCGACCGCGGAACAATCCGCGGCAAGTTCGGAGGAGCTTGCAAGTCAGGCGCAGGTGCTCGAACATCAGCTTATGAGATTCAGGATATAAATAGTGTCTGCTCAAAAAGCCGAAAAGCACGTAAAAGTGCAGCTCCGGAGTGCTTTTCGGCTTTTTGAGAGCAAGGTTTTGGGGCTTATCAGCCCTAAAACCTTGCTCTATTGCTGACCTACGGTCAGCAATAAACAGACATTAATCAGGTAGTGCGCTGCAAATCCTTGATTTGCAGCAACAGAAGCGGCTGCTTACGGGCGGTTATTGAGCACGCACTAGTTAAACATATATCTTTGGATTTGTCACTCATTGCAAAATATCAGACCCAGACTTGTGTAGCCGTATATGAACTGCGGCGCCGCGGCTATAATGTTGAAGCAATTGGATGGGAAGAAACCAATCCGTGTGATATGCTAAGCCAGGATTACGCAAAAATATGGAATGATACTGTTACAGGCGACAGTATAAGCTTAGTATCAGGATGGGATAATGCGATCGTAACAAAGGAGTATGATTGTATTATCTCACGCGAGCTGAGTTACAACCATAACCATGACCCACATAATGGCAGATTTACAACTTCGGACGGGACTTAGAAACAGCCCGCACCTATCAAGATGAAGTGCATCAAAAACGGCTTTTACGGTGCGCCCTGTGTCTGCATCATGTTCACACCAAAGAATTTTCTGTATGCTGCCCCCGATGCATTCTGCTGTGCGGAGAATATGGTGCTTGAAGCTACCGAGCTTGGTATCGCTTCATGTATCACAGCAAGAGCCGAGGAGACTTTCGATAATGACATCGGCAGAGAACTGCTGACCAAATGGGGGTATCCCCGAAAACTTCATAGCGAGAGCTTTCGTGCTGCTCGGCTACTGTGAGGGAGAATATCCGAACAGCAAGCCCCGCCGTGACGGTCGTGTGGTCATCGCTGATGAGGACTGACTGTTGTAAAATCGGACAGAATATGGTAAAATAGGAAGAAAGGACGGTGAGGAGCATGATGATCAATACGGGTATGCGGACGGATATCCCGGCATTTTATTCTCAGTGGTTTATGAACAGGATACGGGCAGGATTTGTGTTGGTGAGAAATCCTTACCGCCCCGACCGGATCACTCGCTATGAACTGAACCCCGATGTGGTGGACTGCCTTGCATTCTGTACCAAGAACCCTGCGCCTATGTTGAAACACCTTGATGAGCTGAAAGCATATCATCAGTACTGGTTCGTCACGGTCACCCCCTACGGCAGAGATATCGAGCCGAATGTACCGCCGAAAGAAAAGGTCATGCAGGACTTCATAAAGCTTTCCGAAAAGGTCGGTGTGAGCTGCATAGGCTGGCGGTATGATCCGATATTCATTGACAGTACCTATACGCTTGAAAGGCATATAGCCGATTTTGAGCAGATGTGCCGCACACTTTCGGGATATACAAAGGTCTGCGTTATCAGCTTCATTGACCTCTACGAAAAAGTCAAGCGGAACTTTCCGCAGGCTCGGACAGTCACACAGCAGGAGCGTATCACTATCGGCAGGACATTTGCTGAGATCGGCAGTCGTTACGGCATTACGATAAAAGCCTGTGCCGAAGGAACAGACCTTGAACCCTACGGCGTGGACTGCAATGGCTGTATGACAAAACAGACCTTTGAAACGGCGATCGGCAGCAACCTTATCGTGCCGAAGAAGAAGTCACAGAGAGCAGAATGTGCCTGTGTTCTCGGAACGGACATTGGGGCTTACGATACCTGCGGACACCTCTGCCGCTATTGCTACGCAAACTATAACCACGAAAATGTCAGGCGGAATATGCGTCTGCACAACCCCGAATCGCCGTTCCTTGTGGGTGATCTGCAGGAGGGCGAGGTCATACATCAGGCAAATCAGGAAAGCTGGATAGATGCACAGCTCACATTGTTTTAGGCGGTGTTACTATGAACAGACTTGATTTTATGATAGATTATCTTCTTTCCGAGCGTGATGACCTCGGCAGGATAACGATGCCCGAAACTGAGCAGGACAAGTTCAGGCTATACAGAAGTCTTGTGAATATCCGCCCGGCAGTGAAAGCGGACGAAAGCTTTTTGCAGGCTGAGGACGAATACCTCACGGCTATGACCGAGAACAAAGGTATCACGGATATATCGTACTTAACACCCATAGAGGACGGTATTTATCTTTGGAAAGGTGACATCACCACGCTTCGATGCGGTGCGATCGTAAACGCCGCCAATTCGGGAATGACGGGTTGCTGGCAGCCGTGCCACTCCTGCATCGACAACTGCATCCACACCTTTGCAGGCGTTCGTCTGCGGTATGAGTGCGGTCAGATCATGGAGAAGCAGGGACACGAAGAACCGACCGGAAAGGCGAAGATCACGCAAGCCTACAACCTGCCATGTGACTATGTGATACATACCGTCGGACCGATCGTAGACGGTATTCTTACTGATGAACATTGCCGTCTGCTTGAAAGCTCCTATCAGAGCTGTTTGGAACTTGCTGTGCAGAATGGTATTGGGAGCATTGCGTTTTGCTGTATCTCAACGGGTGTATTCGGATTTCCACAGGATAAGGCAGCAGAGATCGCTGTCCGCACGGTCAGGGAGTTCCGAAAAATACATGATATACAGGTCATTTTCAATGTATTCAAGGAGGACGATCATGAGATATACAAGATATTACTCGGACGAGCTTGATCGTCTGAAAAAGGAAATAGCCTCCGCCGATTGTATCATCATCGGTGCAGGTGCAGGGCTTTCGACTGCCGCAGGTTTTACTTATTCGGGAGAACGCTTTGAAAAGTTTTTCTCGGATTTTGAAGCAAAATACGGCTTTCACGATATGTATTCAGGCGGCTTCTTTCCCTTTGAAACACCCGAAGAAATGTGGGCGTACTGGTCGAGGTTCATTTACTGCAACCGCTATATGGACGTTGACAACGGCACATACAAGATGCTGTTTGAACTTGTAAAAAATAAGGACTATTTCGTGATAACCACGAATGTCGATCATCAGTTCCAGAAGGCAGGTTTTGACAAGGCAAGGCTTTTCTACACGCAGGGCGATTACGGACTTTTTCAGTGCTCCGATCAGTGCCACGATCAGACATATGACAACGAGGAGATCGTCAAGGATATGATCGAGTTTCAGGCGGATATGAAGATACCCGCCGAACTGATTCCGAAATGCCCGAAATGTGGCAAGCCTATGACGATGAATTTGCGAAGCGATGATAAGTTCATCGAGGACGAGGGCTGGCACAGAGCGGCAGAACGTTACGATAATTTTCTGCAAGCACACAGCGGACAGCATATCCTGTTTTTAGAGCTTGGTGTGGGCTATAATACGCCTGTTATCATCAAATACCCATTCTGGAAAATGACAGCACAAAACCCGAAAGCCGTATATGCTTGTCTGAATTATGGCGAAACGTATGCACCTGATGAGATATCCAATCAGAGTATCTGCATTGATGGGGATATTCGTGAGGCGCTGAATGTATTAGCATAAGGCAACCTCTAAAAACCACCCCTGAAATATGCTGTATCAGCGCAATATATCATATTTTGGTGATATCACCGCTTGATAATCGCAAAACAGCCATATTACCGATGCTTTTCTACCCTCTTTTCCTCAACAGGGCACAATTATCCCCTTAAGCGGCTTAGGATGTTTCAAAAATTCATACCTTATGAAGTTA
>JAILFE010000162.1 GCA_024697725.1 Oscillospiraceae bacterium | reverse complement strand
CCTCCAGGAGATAGACGGCATGGAGGAGCGCGGCGTCAGCTGCGACAATCTCCGCATCGACCCGAGGACACATATCGTTCTCCCGTGGCATATCGAACTCGACGGTCTCTCCGAGACCTACCGCGGCGGAAAGGATATCGGTACTACAAAGCGCGGCATAGGTCCCGCGTATATGGATAAATACGAACGCAGCGGCATACGCTTCTACGATCTGATACATCCCGAGATATTCGCAGAGAAAGCCCGCACAACGGGAAAACTCCGCAATGCGATAATCAAGGATGTATTCGGCGGCGAACCCATAGATATCGAAGCGATGATCGAGGAATATACCGAATACGGCAAGCGCCTTGCAAAATACGAGGGAGACGTCTCCGTGCTCACATATGAGGCTCACAAGGCGGGAAAGAACATCCTCTTTGAAGGCGCACAGGCTACTCTCCTTGATATCGACTTCGGTACATATCCCTATGTAACGAGCTCACATCCGCTCGCAGGCGGCGTATGCGTAGGCACGGGCGTAGGTCCCACAATGATCGATGATATCTACGGCGTTGTGAAATCCTATACCACCCGCGTAGGCAAGGGTCCCTTCCCGACCGAGCTCTTCGACAGCACAGCGGACTATATCCGCGACAAGGGCGGAGAATACGGCACGAACACCGGCAGACCGAGAAGGATCGGCTGGTTCGATTCTGTAATCATGCGCCACGCTGTCAGAGTGAACGGACTTACCTGCCTTGCAGTGAACAAGCTCGATACTCTCTGCGGAGTTGATACCCTCAAGGTATGCACCGCATACAAAAAGGCGGACGGAACAGTTATAAAGGATTTCCCGCCGACGCTCGAAGGGCTCGAGGGCTGCACTCCCGTATACGAGGAGCACAAGGGCTTCAACGATGATATATCCGGATGCAGGAAGTTCGAGGATCTGCCCGAGGTATGCCGCGAATATATCAACAGGCTCGAAGAGCTCTGCGAATGCAGGATAAAAATGGTCGGTGTCGGTCCCGACAGAGAACAGATGATAGAAAGATAATATACTTGCTCATTTTACAAAATGGGGGTGCCGCAGTATGAAAAGGATCGCTCTGTTCGTGCTTTTTGCCGCAGTCCTCGCAGTATTCTTATCAACAGGCTGCGAAAAGGCGCAGACGAAAAACATGCACACAACGAACGACTCTGACGGCTGGACGTGTGAATTCGAGATGCTCAACGAGAGCTTTACGAACACCTTCCCGATAAACGGTTCAAAGCTCAGGATAACCTCGCACATCAACACGGGTACGCTCAACATAATCATCAAAGGCAACGGCGTCACCGAAACTATCGACGGCTCATCCTATGAAGGCTCGATACCGATGGATAAATTCGGAGAGGGCAGTGTATATATAACGCTGCAGGGCTCCGAGGCATCCGGCGGAAAGGTAAATATCATCTGGGAAAAATGATAATAGGGGGGCATACCGTGCAGCTGATGTGCGGTATGCCCCCTGTCGGAAGGACGGGGAGTGAGATTTGGAAAGCAAGGAAAGCACAAAAAAGCGCATAGGCTCATGCGGCAGACAGCTGATAGCTATCGCTGTCATCGTGATGGTATGCGTTCTGCTGAATTTTCTCTCATGGAAAAGCACCGCTTTCACCGATATCTACAATGAATACATATTCCCCGTGATAAGGCTCCCGGGTGAACTGCTCACAACGATCTTCCCGTTCTCGGTCGGAGAGGTGCTGATAGCTCTTGCGGTGATACTGGTGATAATAGGCATACCCGCAGCGATAATCTCCGCGATAGCGATAAAAAAGCACCGCGGCAGTATACTGCGCTTTACGGGGCTTTTCATCGCATGGGTGCTCGTATACATATTCGCTACCGAAACGCTCGACTGCTTCGTGCTGTATCACACGACGACAGCCGCGGACAAATATTTCCCAAACGCCGCCGACGGATACACGACAGAAGAACTCACCGAAATGTGCGAATACCTGATCGGCGAGGCAAATTCTCTCGCTTTGCAGGTCGAACGCGATGAGAACGGTACGATACTGCTCCCGGATGATCTCGGAAAGAAAACTGCGGAATACACCCGTATGCGCTCCGACAGATATCCGCAGCTCGGCGGGTTTTCTCCCCGCCCGAAGAAGATAATGGCATCAAAATTCATGAGCCAGCTCGATCTTCAGGGGATATACTTCCCATTCACCATGGAAATGAACTACAACGGCGATATGTGCCCGTCGCGGGTGCCGTGTACTGTCTGCCATGAGCTTATGCACACGAAAGGCTATATCCGCGAGGATGAGGCGGGATTTCTCGCCTGCGCCGTCTGCATAGAATCGGGCGATCCCCTGTTCATGTACAGCGGATTCCTCTCTGCGATGAATTATTCGGTCAATTCGGTATTCGGCTATATCTCGAATGAAGAAAAGGTGCGGCTGTATACCATGATCTCCGATCAGGTACGCGCCGATAACAAGTTCGTGACCGATGAATACCGCGAAAAGCTCGACTCGGTCACTCTTTTCAAGACAGAGACCGTTTCAAAGGCTTCGGATAAGGCTATGGAGACATCTCTGCGGATGAACGGCGTTTCCGACGGCAAGCGCAGCTATACGAGAATGGTCGATCTGCTGCTCGATTACTACTATGAAGACAAGGACAATACCCCCTGATACTGAACCTGAAAGGATCTTTTTTCTATGCCAAGCAATGTTACGTATGAATATATAAAACAGAACCCCGATGTAATGACCTATATCCGCTATGCCGATGCTGCTGTAGGCGCTCAGGGCTTCACCGAGCATTCCTTCGCCCATGTCGAGAAAGTAGCGGCATCGGTAAAGATGATAATGGAAGGGCTCGGATGCCCGTCACGAGAGGTCGAGCTCGGGATGATAGCCGCATATCTCCACGATATCGGCAATGTCATAAACCGCGACGACCATGCGCAGAGCGGCGCCGTTATGGCGTTCAAGCTGCTTTCCGGCATGAATATGCCCGCCGATGAGATATGCAAGGTCATAGCGGCGATAGGAAATCACGACGAGGCGACCGCGCAGCCGCTCAACCGTATGTGCTCCGCGCTGATAATCGCCGACAAGACCGATGTGCGCCGCAGCCGTGTCCGCAGCAGCGACGAGATCACCTTCGATATCCACGACCGCGTGAACTACGCCGTGACAGAATCTTCGCTGAAGTTCAATGAGGATAAGACTGCTCTTGTGCTCGATCTCACGATAGACAACGAGATATCCTCGGTAATGGAATACTTCGAGATATTCATGAACAGGATGCTCCTTTGCAGAAGAAGCGCCGAAAGGCTCGGAGTCAGCTTCAGAATGACTGTGAACGGCTCGGTGGTCATCTGACAGCCGGAACGCAAAAAAATAACGAAAGGGTCGGTAATATGAAACTGCTAAGAACGGCATCAGCCTCTCTCCTCGCGCTCTCTCTTTCGCTCAGTGCGGCTCTCCCCGCAGGCATCAGCCCCGCAGGTATCACAGTTTCGGCATACGGCTATGACAGCTCCCGTGCCGAGGAATACATCTGTGAACGGCTCGCCGCTCTTGATGATGTTATAGATATATCTGCATATTCGCTCTCGCTCGACGAGCTTCAGGCGGCGTATAACCGCATACTCCTGAGCCGCTGCGACCTTTTCTTCGTCGCACCGCAGCTGAATTATATGCGCGATTCATCGGGAAATGTCATGATGATAAAGCCGGTGTATTACTACCCCAAGGACAAGATACCCTTGTACCGTGAACAGCTCGAAAAGGCTGCCGACAGTATCATAGCCGAGATACCCGCAGACTGGGACGACGTGCGCAAGGCGCTTTTCGTTCACGACCGCATAGCTGTAACAAGCTCGTACAACACAAATAACCAGAAGCGCACGGCATATGAGATACTCGTGAACAAAAACGGCGTATGCTTCGCCTACAGCATGGCGTACAAATATATCCTCGAAAAGCTCGGCATCGAATGCATATCGGTATACAGCCCGGATATGGATCACAACTGGAACATGATAAAGATAGGCTCGCAGTGGTATCACGTTGACGTGACCTTTGACGATACCGTGCCTAACCTCAACGGACTTGTGAACCACGAGTATTTCCTTGTCAGCGACAGCGCCGTTTCTGAGGGCTCCTATCCGCATTATGGCTGGCAATACGGCTACAGGGCATCGGACACCCGTTATGACGCTCTCTTCTGGAAGGATTCCTGCGCACAGATAATACAGTATTCCGACGAATGCTGGTATTATATCAACAACAAGAAAGGATATCTGTGCAGCTACGACCCCGTATCGGGCAGAACCACGGAGCTTGCAAAAATAGGCTCCGGATACCGCTATTCGCGCATCGCGGTATATGAGGGAGCAATATTCTGCAACGACAAAAAGACGCTCTATGCCTACAATACCGCAGACGGCAGCTTTTCAAAGGTGAAGTCCTATTCGCTCGGGGCAGACAATGAGATATACGGTATGTATTCCGACGGGAAAAAGATAGTGATAGATGTGTCCTCCTCCTTCACGGACAGGAACATATCAACTCTCACCGCACTGAAGCTGTCGGAATATGAACCCGCACCCGCAAAAAGCGCTGCGCTTTCCGCTCCCACGGGACTGAGGGCAGCAAAGGGCAAAGACAGCGTGACTCTTTCATGGGACAAGGACAGCAGTGCCGACGGATATATCGTATACTATGTCATAAACACGGAAAAAGGCACAAAGCTGAAAAAACTTGGGATAACGAAAAGCACATCCTTCCTCGATACCGGGCTTTCCAAAGGGACATATGTCTATGTGGTCAGATCATACCGCAGCGAGAACGGAAAATACGTATACAGCGATGTATCCGAAAAGATAAAGGTGAAAATATCATGATATACGATGCCGCAGTCATTGGCGCAGGCCCCGCAGGAGCCACATTTGCACGTATCGCCGCAAAAAACGGGATGAAGCTGCTGCTCATAGACGGCTCCGGAGAATACGGAAAGCCCTGCGGCGGACTTCTTGCACCGGATGCACAGAAGATGCTCGCCTGCTTTGATATCTCCCTGCCGCATGATATACTCACATCCCCGCAGATATTCTCGGTAAAGACGATCGACCTCGGAACGCGCTCCGTGCGCTATTACCGCAGGATGTATCTGAGTATGGACAGAAAGCGGTTTGACGGCTTCCTCGTTTCGATAATCCCGGAGAGCGTCGATATACTGAAAGGCAGATGCAGCGCCGTCAGCCGCACAAGGCGCGGCTTTGTCGTGACAGTGCGCCAAAACGGCAAGGATATGCATTTCAGATGCAGAAATATCATCGGCGCGGACGGCGCATCGTCTTTTGTAAGACACCGCTTCTTCCCCGACAGGAAGATAATGAAATATACCGCGATACAGCAGTGGTTCAGATCGGACAGCAGGACAGACCCGTTCTATTCCTGCATATTCGACCCCGAAACGAGCGAGAGCTGCTCATGGACGATAAACAAGGACGAATACTTCATCTACGGCGGCTGCTTCACACCCGAGCACTGCCGCATCATGTTTGAAAAGCAGAAGAAACGTTTTTCCGAATTCAGCGGCATCGAAATGAACGATCCCGTCCGCACGGAGGCGTGTCTTGCGTGCCGCCCCGAAAAATACAGCGATTTTGTCACGGGCAGGCGCGGAGTATATCTCATCGGCGAGGCAGCGGGATTCATAAGTCCCAGCTCCTTTGAGGGGATAAGCGGCGCGATGATGAGCGCAAAGGCACTCGCAGAGGCGTTTGAAAACAACAGAGGCAGCGCTGTAGCTGCTGCCTACAGCAAAGCAGTGTTCCCTCTGAAGACCAAATATATGGTAAAAACAGCAAAGCGCCTGTTCATGTACGTTCCTGTGCTCAGGCACACGGTCATGGCATCAGGTATAACCGCAATAAAAACGGAGAAAAAATAAATGCCTGTCATTATTTCGGATATAAAAACTCCTCTCGGCGCGGACAAGGATGATATCATCTCGGCTGCGCTGTCCTCTTGCCGCATAAAAAGCAGCGACGTCCTCCGCGCAGGAGTATACAAGACCTCTCTCGACGCACGGAAGCGGGATGACATACATCTTGTATCCTCGGTCACGGTCGAGCTGCCGCAGGATATGGAAAAGCGTCTCTCATCCCTGCCGCACTGCCGTATGTACGAGACAGCACCATTCGTGCCCGAATTTGGCAGTGCAGAGCCGGACGGAAGGATAGTCGTCATAGGCTTCGGACCTGCGGGGATGTTCGCGGCGCTCACACTTGCCGAGAACGGCTACCGCCCGCTCGTGCTCGAACGCGGCGGTGATATCGCCTCCCGCGTGGATGCGGTGAATAACTTCATGACAAAGCGGATATTCTGCGAAAGCACGAATATACAGTTCGGCGAGGGCGGCGCGGGGACATTCTCCGACGGCAAGCTCACCACAAGGATAAGCGACCCGCTGTGCAGGC
>JAILFE010000093.1 GCA_024697725.1 Oscillospiraceae bacterium | reverse complement strand
TACGGCACAGCTTGGGATCTGTCCATGCAGTGCCGTCGTGATCCGCTCCGAATTCGACAAGGCAGCTCCTTATGACTCTTTCAACAGCGGCGTCATCGCTTGACATTATCCTTCTTATTATACATTCCATATCTCACCTCTGTGATCTTCCCTTCAGCAGGAGATCAAGTTCTTCATCCGTAAGCATACGGTACCCTCCCGGCGGCAGCAGCGGATCGAGCGAAAGAGCGCCTATCCGTTCACGCCGCAGATAACATATCTTGCAGCCGACCGCACGCAGCATCCTCTTGACCTCATGCTTTTTGCCCTCATATACCGTGAGCCTTGCCGTGAATGCCTTCCCGTCCGGGTTCTTCATGTATCTTTCGCGGCGTGCGGGAGGCATATACTGCTCGATATCACGGACATGACATCTCTGCTGCATTTCAAACACCGCAGGGAGCGCAGTCATGCTCCCGAGACAGATGCCGCTCTCGAGCTTTCTTATCTTTTCATCGGTTATATCCCCGAAGGCGTGGAAAAAATAGGTCTTTCCGACATGATTTTCGGGAGACAGCAGTCTTTGGTCGATGCTGCCGTCATCGGTCATTATCAGCAGTCCGCAGGTGTCCTCATCCAGCCTTCCCACGGGATGCAGTCTTGCGGCAAGCTCCGGCGGGAAATATTCCATGACCGTATGTTTATCTGCATCCGAGCAGGCAGTCACACATCCCTTCGGTTTGTTGAACATATAATAAAGCATCGTCATATCTCCTGTCAGTATTCTATCCGATCATACCATATCCTGCCGCTTTTTTCAAGTGCCGTACAACGAAAAAGATGTGCGATGATAAAAAATGCATAAAATCTATTGCTTTTTATTTTGATCTGGTATATAATAGATACAGTAAGCCGTGTACGGTCAAAGTACAGGCAGAGCAGGACTTTCAAAAAAAATTGCCGCATCCGCGGCGGAACGGAGAATAATTATGCTTGATGAGATCATTTCGGTAGCAGACAAGACCGCAAAGGAAGAAATGACAATAACAAAGGGCTTTGCATTCATCATCGTTGTAGCCTCGTTCATCCTCGGACTTATCCTCGGGATAGCCTGCACATCCGGCAGCAGGAACAGCTGCGATGACGACGATGATTTTGACGCAGAGGAATACCTGAAGAACCTCGACCTCGACGCAGAATAATTGATCGCGGCGAAGCGGTATATTATATTGATAATGTAATGCTGCTCTGCCGCGCCTTTTTGCGCAGTCGCGTATAATGACTGCGCGGTATTTTATGGATTTGCCGTGTATCCCCACGGCGGACTGGAGAAAAAAATGAAGTTAGGCATGGTAGGTCTTCCCAATGTCGGGAAGAGCACTCTTTTCAACGCACTCACGAACGCAGGAGCAGAATCGGCAAACTATCCCTTCTGCACGATCGAACCGAATGTCGGGATAGTATCTGTCCCCGATGAAAGGCTCGACAAGCTGAAAGAAATGTACGATCCCGTCAAATTCACCCCCGCAACGCTCGAATTCGTCGATATCGCGGGACTCGTGAAGGGAGCATCCAAGGGCGAAGGGCTCGGGAACAAATTCCTCGGCGATATCCGCGAGGTGGATGCGATAGTCCACGTTGTACGCTGCTTCGAGGACGACAATATCATACACGTTGACGGGAACATCAATCCCCGCCGCGATATCGAGACTATCGATCTCGAACTGATATTCTCCGACCTCGAGCTGCTCGAACGCAGGATCGACCGCACAAAGAAGCTCATCAAGAGCGATAAGAAATACGAAGCCGAGGCAGAATTCCTCGAAGAGCTGAAGGCTCACCTCGAAAGCGGAAAATCGGCGCGTTCGTTTGATTTCACCGAGGAACAGGCAGAGATAATAAAGACTACTCCCCTGCTCTCGGCAAAGCCCGTGATATATGCCGCAAACCTCAGCGAGGAGGATTTCCGCGGCAATATCGAAAACTCCGAGCATTACAAGACCGTATGTGAGATAGCCGAGGCGGATCACGCGGCAGTGCTGCCGATATGCGCACAGCTCGAAGCGGAGATCGCCGATATGGAAGGCGAGGACAAGATGATGTTCCTCTCCGAGCTGGGGCTCGAAGTATCGGGTCTTGACAGGATAATCAAGGAGGGCTATTCGCTCCTCGGACTGATATCCTTCCTCACGGCAGGTCAGCCGGAGGTGCGCGCATGGACTATCAGGAAGGGCACAAAGGCTCCTCAGGCGGCAGGAAAGATACACACCGATTTTGAAAGAGGCTTTATCCGCGCCGAGGTCGTATCCTTCGATGATCTCATGAGCTGCGGCTCGATGGCGGCAGCAAAGGAAAAGGGACTTGTCCGCTCCGAGGGCAAGGAATACGTGATGCGCGACGGAGATATAGTACTGTTCAAATTCAATGTATAGTCAACAACATAAGAAATTGCACTTTCAGTCAAGCAAAGCTTTGCATATATGAGCTTTGCGCAGACTGAATACAGCAATTTCAATATTGTTTACTATAGATACCGGGTAAATCCGGATAAGGAGGGATGCTGCTTTGAAAAGACATGAATATCTTCACTCGGCGATAGCGGCGTTTGCTGCTGCGGTTGTATTTCTCGCAGGCGCACTTATCGTCAAATTCGTTGTTTTTAAATCACTTTTAGACGATTCTTCCACCGGCTTTGAGCTTTTTGTATACAATATCATACCCACCGTCCTGTTCCTCATTGCAGCCCTGTTTGTGATAGCGGGCGTATACGCTATGTACAACGAGATCGAGATCGAACACGGGAAGGATGTAGAGGCAAAGATAACAGGCATAAAAGAGTATTTCTACGGAAAGAGCACAACGGACGTACATTACAACCTGTTCTGTGAATGGAAATGTCCCGATAACGGCCATACATACAGATATGCCCTGAAAAATCTTCCCAAGAACCCCAAGCAGAGGTTCCCCGACAACAAGATAATGATAAGGGTCAGCAAAAAAGACCCCCGTCTGCACTTCATCAACTTCTGAGATACGGTTGTAAGCTTTGTCGGTGCACCTTGATACTATACTCGTTACCGATTTAATATGCCGATTCGAGCGGCGCAAAACCCATAAACGCAAGTTTTTGCTTGCTCTCATCTGGCAATTAATATCGCTACCGAGTATAAAATCCGTCCTGCAAAGAAAAAATTTACAAAAAAGTCTTTACAAACGGATTTATATGTGTTATAATGTTAACGTTGTTATTTTCGGGCGGATCTATCGACCGTAAATAACAGCAGTTCATCAATCCTACCGCGTTTCAGCTTTCGGATTCAGCCCCTTTCGGGGAATGTACCTGCCGACAGCTTAGACAACGGAAATATTTTAAAGAGGTGCTTTTATTATGATGCGCAAGGAAGAAAAAGCTGCCGTTATCGCAGCGAACAAGACAAGTGAAAAGGACACGGGCTCGCCTGAGGTCCAGATCGCTATCCTCACCAAGAGGATCAATGATCTCAACGATCATCTCAAGATCCACAAGAACGACCACCACTCAAGACGCGGACTTCTTAAAATGGTAGGTCACAGACGCAATCTTCTGAACTATCTCCAGAAGAAGGACGTCACAAGATACCGTGCAATAGTAGAAAAGCTCGGTCTTCGTAAGTAATCTGTCCGGAATTTGGCAGCCTGCGGATGTTACAGCAAATGACCATCCGCATAGCTGCCTTTTAGCAAACAAAAGCAAAAATGTCCGGAATAGCAGACGTTTAGCATTAAATCGTGTGTACAGCATACTGCACGCAGGATTTATTGCTAAAACTGCTGTCCGGGAAGATCAGGATAACAGAAGGAGTTGTACGTATGTTTGAAGAACACAGAGTTTTCAAGACCATGTATGCAGGCCGTGAGCTCACTGTAGAGACCGGCAAGACCTGCGGACTTTCCAACGGTTCCTGCTGGGTAACTGTCGGCGAAACAGTCGTTATGGCAAACGTTACCGCAAGTGTCAAGCCCAGAGAGGGCATTGACTTTTTCCCGCTTTCCGTTGATTTTGAGGAGCGCCTCTATTCTATAGGCAAGATCCCCGGCTCGTTCACCAAGAGAGAGGGTAAGCCCTCCGAGAAGTCGATACTCACATCGCGTATGGTGGATCGTCCTATCAGACCGCTCTTCCCCAAGGATATGAGAAATGACGTTTCTGTCGTTATGACAGTTCTTTCCGTCGATCCCGACAATCAGCCCGAGATACTCGGCATGATCGCAACATCCATTGCTATATCCATATCCGATATCCCGTGGAACGGTCCTATCGGCGGCATCAGCGTTGGTCTTGTTGACGGCGAGATCGTGTTCAACCCCACTCTCGAACAGAGAGCACACAACGACCTCAATCTTACGGTAGCAGGTACTGCCGAGAAGGTCGTTATGATCGAGGCAGGCGCGAACGAGATCGACGACGAGACGATGCTCAACGCAATAATCGCAGGTCATACCGAGATAAAGAAGCTCGTTGCATTCATCAGCGATATCCAGGCTCAGATCGGCAAGAAGAAGTTCGAGTTCGAGTCTATGGAAGTGGATCACGATATGTTCGACGCTATCGAGGAATTCGCATCCGAAAGGGTAAAATTCGCTCTCGATACCAATGACAAGAATGTCCGCGAGGCAAGGCTCAACCCCATAAAGGACGATATCCACGCCAAGTTCGACGAGGAATATCCCGAAAAGACAGCTATGATAGACGAATGCATCTACAAGCTGCAGAAGAAGATCGTCCGCAACTGGCTCTATGAGGGCAAGAGAGTTGACGGCAGAGGCATCGATGAGATCAGACCTCTCGCAGGTGAAGTCGGACTTCTCCCGAGAGTACACGGTTCGGGTCTTTTCACAAGAGGTCAGACACAGGTGCTCACTATCGCAACGCTCGGACCCGTAAGCGATGCCCAGAAGCTTGAGGGACTCGATGAAGAGGATTCCAAGAGATATATGCATCAGTACAACTTCCCGTCCTATTCCGTAGGCGAGACTAAGCCTTCAAGAGGACCGGGACGCCGCGAGATCGGTCACGGCGCACTTGCTGAACGCGCACTCCTTCCCGTTATACCTTCCGTTGAGGAATTCCCCTACGCCATGAGACTTGTTTCCGAGGTGCTCTCCTCCAACGGCTCTACATCCCAGGGCTCGATATGCGGCTCTACGCTCGCGCTCATGGATGCAGGCGTGCCTATCAAGGCACCCGTTGCAGGTATCTCCTGCGGCCTTATCACAAGGGACGACGGCTCGTTCATGACAATGGTGGATATACAGGGTCTTGAAGACTTCTTCGGAGATATGGACTTCAAGGTCGGCGGCACCCACAAGGGCATAACCGCTATACAGGTCGATATCAAGGTAGACGGTCTTACCTACGATATCATCAGGGAAGCATTCGCCAAGACACACAAGGCACGCGATTACATCCTCGATGAGATCATACTCAAGGCTATCCCCGCACCCCGCACAGAGGTCGGAAAGTACGCTCCCAAGATGGAGAGGATACAGATACCCGTTGACAAGATCCGCGATGTTATCGGTCAGGGCGGCAAGGTCATCCAGAAGATATCTGCCGACTGCAATGTAAAGATCGACGTCAATGAGGACGGAAATGTATTCGTTTCGGGCATCAACAAGTCCGAGGTCGATAAGGCTATACAGATCATAAGCACTATCGCAAACGACCCCGAGGTCGGCGCTATATACAAGGGCAAGGTAGTAAAGCTCATGACCTTCGGCGCATTCGTTGAGATCGCTCCCGGCAAGGACGGACTCGTACACATCTCCAAGCTCGACAAGCAGAGAGTTGAAAAGGTCGAGGATATCGTATCTGTCGGCGATGAGATCGTTGTCAAGGTAATGGAGATCGACAGCCAGGGCAGGATCAATCTTTCGAGAAAGGATGCTCTTGCAGACCTCGAAGCGAAGAAGAACGCTTCCGCCGAAAAGTAATAGTTACAGGATATCCGTGCAGATATGAACTCTGCACGGATTTTTTATCGGCTTATTGAATGTGTACAATAATTTGTATATAAATTATTAAATATGACAAAAATAAAATAATAATATACTGTGTTTATTGACTTAAAGTGCAAAAAGTGGTATAAAATAAGTATATAGTATAAGATCGCAGCGGCGGTCGCAAATGTTTGGAGGAGAATAATTATGGCTGTAAATCTTACCAAAGGACAGAAAGTTGATCTTACAAAGGGCAATCCGAGCCTTTCAAAGCTTATCGTAGGTCTTGGCTGGGATACCAACAAATATGACGGAAGCGCTGATTTTGACCTTGACGCCGCCGCATTCCTGCTCGGTGACAGCGGAAAAGTCAATTCCGACGCTGATTTCGTTTTCTACGGGAACCTGAACCACGCCTCCGGAGCTGTCGTTCATACAGGCGATAACCTCACCGGTGAGGGTGAGGGAGATGACGAGGTTATCAAAGTCGATCTCAGCAAGGTCCCCGAAAATGTCAGCAAGATCGCATTTACGGTAACCATATACGAAGCCGAAACACGCAACCAGAACTTCGGACAGGTATCCAA
>JAILFE010000091.1 GCA_024697725.1 Oscillospiraceae bacterium | reverse complement strand
GCTGCTCACGGGGTCAAAGCCCATGCCGATGATATGCACGGATCCGAACAGGACAGAGGGGAATATCACCGCGAACGGTCTGCCGAAGCTCTTTTCGAGCGAGCCCATGATAACGCCGCGGAATATCATTTCCTCGACTATACCCGCGCCGAGCCCTGCCATGAATATCCCATTGAACACTGCTTCCGAGGCGGTATATGTCCTGTCATACAGTGTGACGGGGAATGTCCCGTAGGAGAGCTCGCCGCCGAGCAGTACATATCCTATCGTAACGCAGACGGGGAGTACTGCCGCCGTGAACGCCCAGACAGGTCTTATGGAGAAGCGCGTTATCCTCATATCGGAGAGCTTTCCCGCCTTCATCAGCTTTTCAAAGAAAAACACGCAGAGCAGATATGCCGCCGCAATATATGATATGCCCGAGATGATATATCCCGCTGCCGCAGCTATCTGCAAAGGCAATACTCCCGTATCACCCAGATATATCAGGATACTGCCCAGAAGCTGTGAAAATATATTCGCCACGACAAGTATCACCATTGCGATCAGAGACATCAGCAGTGCCTTGCCTTTTTTCAGTTCGGTCTTTGTTTCGTTTCCGGTCATAACCTCATTACCCCTTCATATCTTGATAGGATAATTCTAACACATACCGGCAGGGATTTCAATTTGCAGAAGATTAGAAATTGATTAGAAGTTATAGTAAACGACATTGAAATTGCTGCATTCAGTCTGCGCAAAGCTCATATATGCAAATCTTTGCTTGACCGAATGTGCAATTTCTTATGTCGTTGACTATAAGAGAGGGGATCGTGTTTTGATATTATGAAAAGCGTTTCTGTTTACAGCAAGGGCTTTCCGGGGTGGGAAGATCACCCGTTATTTTTCAGGCGTTCTTTCTCCCACTGTTCGTAGGCAGCGTTGAATTCCTCCATGCTCATTGATCTTTCGTGGATCATCATACCCTTGTAGCGTGAACGCGCAAGACCGTAGGGCGCGAACTGACCGTCGAACTGGCTCAGGCGGTCGGCAACATAGCCGTCACCGTTGCTCACGCGGCAGGGACATACTATTGCATGATCGATGAGAAGTGCCTCCGCTTCGGCATAGAGCTCGTATCTCTTCTCGGTATCGAAGGTCTTTCCCGCCTCGTCCAGCAAAGCGGAATACTGCGCGAACAGCCCGCTGACAGTGCTGTCCTGCGATTTGTCCCAGAAGCCGTAAGTATTGTCGCTGGCAAAGGGTTCGGCGTAGGTGGCGGGATCGGCGAAATCCGCACCGTAATTGCAAAGCAGCAGCGCATATTTTCCGCTGCGGCGCACTGCCGACAGGAATCCGGCATCGGGGCCGCGTTCTACTATCACCTCGATATAATCGGTGCCGAGGGTGTCTTCGAGCTGCTTTTTGGCGGCCTTGCATTCCGCATCCCAGTTTATGACAGTGGGATTGTAGGTGGTGAGCACCTTTACGGGGAAGGTCACTCCTTCGGCTTCGAGAGCCGCACGCGCCTTGTCCCTGAAGCTCCGTGCAAGGTCGGGATCGCCGGAATCAGGCGCGGCTATATTTTCAAACGGCGCAAATTCGGTATAATCCTTTCCTCCCGCAGAGACGAACGTTTCGGGGGTTATGGTCTTCTGGAGCAGTATCTCGGGATTGTACGGCTCGTATACCTCCGCCAGAGCCTTCTTGTCGAGCGAGTACATTATTGATTTGCGGAAATCCTCGTTGACTACCGCCTTTCCCCAGTTTTCGGGTTCGTATTTTGCGTCGAATTCGGGCTTGAAATTGAAGCCGTAGAAATAGCTGTATGATATATCGGGGCGCATACTGTGCACCTGCGATGCCGCTTCGGGGTCGGACATCCACTTGTCCATCGTGCCTACGCTTATCGGCACCTGATCGAGCTCTCCGCTCAGGAACATCTGCGGCTCGACCTCCGTCACGTCCCTGCGGAACTTCGCGTTTATCACGTCGATATGCACATTGTCCTTGTCCCAGTAGGTCTCGTTCTTGACGAGAGTGCGGCGCTCCTGCGGGATATACTCGGTGAGCCTGAACGCGCCGTTATACAGGATATTTTCCTTGCTCCTGCCGAACATATCTCCCGATTCGGTGAGAAAAGCCCTGTTTACGGGCATATACGCCGAATAGGACAGGCAGCTCAGGAAAAACGGACAGGGCTGGTCGAGCGTATATATGAGGGTATAATCATCGGGAGCAGTCACACCGATATCCTCGGGGCGCACCTCATCCACCGGGGTGAGCTCCTCGCCGTCCTCGTCTGCGGTGAGCCTGCCATTGTCGCTCAGCAGCATATATTCGGTATAATCATAGTAATTCTGGGCGTTATGCACCACGCCGCCCGTATCGTAGATGTACTGGTTGCCGGCTTCGTTGGCTGCATCATTGACGTACTGCGCCGCAGCTACCCAGTCATCGGCTTTCAGCTCCGCGACCTCGTTGCCGTCGCAGTCCACCCACTTAACTCCCTTGCGGATATTGAACGTCCATACGGTCATATCTTCGTTGGAAGACCAGCTTTCGGCAAGTCCCGGGATGATGTTACCGTATTTGTCGTAATCCACGAGATTGTCTATCAGATTGGAGCAGAGCGCATAATCGACCTCGGTATCGGTGCGCAGGTAGTTAAGGGAGGTTATCTCGCCGAAATATACCATATCGTATATGCTTTTTTCTTCGCCCGCACCGGCGCTGTCATCTTCCAGGGAGGGCAGCTTTTTGGCGCAGCCGCTCAATGCGGAAACTGCTACCGCGCATGCGGTCATCATCAGCAAAGCTCTTCTTTTCATAATATCCCCCTCTCTATATCCTCATGATCTTTCCGATCTGTTCGTAATACTTCCGCTTGGCTTCGTACATTTCCTTCTCGGCGTTCCTGATGAGATCGTCCACGCTCATATCGAAGCCGTAGACGCAGGTGCCGACAGCCGCGTGGTAATCGTTGCGCTGCAGCGCCTCGTGGAAGCCGGAAAGACATCCGCCCAGTTCGTCCTCCGTCATCCCGTGACTGAAAACGACAAATTCATCGCCGCCGATGCGGTAGATATGTTCGCCGCCGAACTGCACTTTAAGGGTATCTGCGATGAAGCGCAGCATCTGGTCACCCGCGTAATGCCCTCTGCTGTTGTTCAGGTCATGCAGACCGTTCGCATCGATGAACAGGCAGGTGACATTGTCCTTTGCGGTCTCGAGTTCCTTGAGGTAGAGCTCGTAGCGGTTGCGGTTCTGGAGCCCCGTGAGCGCGTCGATATTGGCGCGGTGCTCGGTCTCTGCGATCGAAAGGCGTATCTCCCGTGTGAGCCACAGCGCATAGAACAGCATTATGACAACAACGATCACTATCAGCATATAGATCCCTTTTCTTATGGGAGCAACTGCCCGGAATACCGTGCTTTCGGGAACGAACGCGACCATTTCCCAGTTCTCTATATCAAACGGGAGATAGCACATATATATTCTTTCGCCTGAACTGTCGGTGTCGAATACCGAATAGCCCTTTTTCCCGCCGAGGATATTGCTGACTGTGTCTTCCTTGGTATAGGAGGGGTCGGTCTGCCTGAAGGAGATATCGCTGATGTTCGCTGTCCCGTCGGATGAGGTATTGACTATTACATCGCCGGTTTTTCTGTCCACCACATAGCAGTAGCCTTCTTTATTGTATATGCCCGGCACCCACGCCTTTGCGACGTTGGATGATCTGGCTGCGCTGAAGACCAGACCTATGCATTTGCCTTCTTGCCGTATAGGGACGAAATTGTATATCATCAGGGCGTTTGAATCGCTCCTTACGGAGCGCGTTGCACTGATATGCTCGCCGCGGGCTTCGAGCTGCGCGTAATCGAGCACGCCTTCTGCATTGCTGCGGCGTCCGCCGGGAGATATTATCACATTTCCGGGGAGAAGTATGCCTGACTGAGTGATAAGGTTGTTCACATCGTAATTTGAAAGGTGTCCGCTGACCTCTATGGAATCCATATCGTCCGCAGTGCCTATATGCCCCGCCATGACACGGAGCATCGTCCTGTCGCTGCGGAGATTGGCTTCAAGTTCGGCAATTGCGTCCTCGGTCTCCACTGCAAGATCCTCATAGCAGGCGTTTTCGGTCATGAAGTAGACACGCGCCACGAAAACAGCGGAAAGTCCGAGTATGCTCAGCAGCACGATCACCGTTGCTACGGCAAAACGCAGCTGGCGAGGTATCATATTATCTTTCTTATCCGTTATGTCTTCGGAGCCGGTCTTTTTGATTTTTGTTCCGTTTTCTTTCAACA
>JAILFE010000011.1 GCA_024697725.1 Oscillospiraceae bacterium | reverse complement strand
TATCATACCGTCGATAACTCTCATCCCAAGGAGCTCAACAGGGGCTTTGTCATCGGTAAGCACAAGCCCGGAGCTGTGATATTCTGTAAGTTCATCCTCAACGTGCTCCATAAGCGATCTCAGTCCGTTATCGGTGAGCTTTGTGATATTTTCCGAAAACCTGTAAAGCATATCCGGATCATCCGAAGCGAACAGCTCTCTGTTCGTCGAGCCCTTGACATCTACTGTGTAGATGTTCCCGAACACTTCCGCTATCGTATCACCGAGATAAGCATTTATCCCGTCAGATGCATCCGAGCGCATATTCATATTGACTACCATGACACCGTTTTCCTTGAGATGCGATCTTACAAGCGAAAAAAACTCCACCGAAGACATCTGAAAAGGTATCGTGATATCCTGATACGCATCCACCATTATACCATCATATTTTCCCTTGTCAGCCGCAAGATATGCTCTGCCGTCATAGGTCGTCACGTTTATATCATCGTCAAGGGCAAAATATTCCCGCGCAAGAGAAGTAATCTTTTCATCTATCTCCACTCCGCTGACATTTATATCATCACCGAAATATCTCCTGCACTGAACGGCATATGTCCCCGTCCCCATACCGAGTATTAGCATATCCTTCCGACCGACCTCACCGCTCATCAGCGGAGCAGCCATGGCATAATCATAGTAAAGCCCCGTCAGCCCGTCGGTCTTCATATATACGGACTGCACTCCGAAAAGAACGTTTGTTGACAGCGCTGTCATATTGTCGGTATCCTTTACCTGAAGATAATTGTATACCGATTCTCCTTCATATGTGAGCCCCTTTTCCCAGAAAGCAAAGCCCAGCGAATTTGCGAATATACAGCATACAGCAAACAGCACGGCGGATATTATGCACTTCACTGCACCGCGCTTTTCGCTGATAAAATACACGAGCCCTATAATAAGGAGTATACCCGCAAATATCAGAAACGTCACCGCCGTACCTACAGCCGGTATCGAAATAAAGGTGGGTACGAATGTGCCGATTATGCTGCCGACAGTATTCGCTGCTCCGAGCATACCGACAGTCCTTCCGTTTTCATCAAGGCTCTCGGAGGTGAATTTCACAAGCGACGGAGTAACAGTGCCAAGCAGAAAGAGCGGATATACAAATATCGTCATGCAGGCGAGGAATGCCGCCGCTATAAGGAAATTCGTGCTTATCGTGACCACGAGCAGTGCCGTCACCGCGATTATCACAAATTTGCCCGCAAACGGTATAGCTGCGAGCCATACCGCCGCGACAAGCATTCTGCTGTACAGCTTATCCGGATCGGGATCCTTGTCGGCGCTGCGCCCGCCGTAGATATTTCCGAGCGCCATCGCTATCATGATAGTCCCGATTATTATAGTCCAGACTATCTGTGAGGAACTGAAATAAGGAGCAAGCAGTCTGCTTGCTCCGAGCTCGGCAGCCATAACTGCCATACCCGAAAAGAATTCGGTGAGATAAAGATATATTTTATTGGAAAGTATCGCGGAGTTTCTTTTTTTTATTGATCCATCCATATACGGTATCCTTCTGCTGATAATACTTCATATATCAGTATCATCATTATTTTGAGATATCGGTCACAACGATCTCCGGGAGATTAAAGAATCTCGGCAGGAAAACATGGTTGCCGACTCCCCTGCTTACTATCACAGATGTGTTGTTTTCGGTAAATACGCCCTCGGTATACTTTGGAAACAGACCCTGTGTCGATGCGAACAGGCCTCCGATGAACGGAAGTCTTACCTGTCCGCCGTGGGCGTGTCCGCAGTATACGGCATCTGCATCCTCGGCACAGTATTCATGTATGAGCTCGGGCCGATGCGCGATCACGACAGTGTATCTGCCGGTATCGACTGTTCCCAGCAGACTGTGAAGAACATCACTGTACAGGGAACGATCATCCACACCGATGATATTGATGATGTTGCCGCTCACGGTCAGTGTTTCAGCCCTGTCATTGAGTACCCTTGCTCCCGCCTGCGCAGCAAGCCTGATAATACGTCTGAAATTATCCTCTCCGTGATTATGCTCGTGATTTCCGCTGGTATAGTATACAGGCGCGAGCTTCGACGCTTTTCTGATAAAACAGCGGCTGTTTTCCGAATGCTCGTCATGCGCTGCGATATCGCCGCTCATGACGATAATATCCGGAGAGAGCTTTTTCACTGCGTTTATCAGTCGCTTCTGACCCCTGCCGAATCTGCAGTTATGCAGATCCGAAACATTGACGATGCGCAGCGAGCCTTCACCGAGCTTATCCGTATGCAGTTCGTAGAAGGTCGTCGTCAGCAGCCTGTCGCAGGCAAATCCTGCGGAATATGCTGCCGCAGAAAGAGCGGCAAGGGCTGTGATGAGCTTATGTTCCCTGATATACTTCAGTATAACACCCATTGATATCCTTTTTCCTGTCATTCTTCATCATATGATCCGAGCAGTTTGTCAAGATATCCCATGATATAGTCATAACGCTCTGCATAGAAGCTTTTGACATTCTTTATTTCACCCTCATAGGTCATGAACGCGCCGTCCCCGCCCGGCCAGTACGGCCAGAAGCGGTTATAGGTATCTATAGCAGCCTTGCGGTTCGATATGGACAATTCATCGATACGGGCATTGATGTTATCGGTCGTGAAGCGGGTGTCCGCCATATTCCTGAACGTCTGTGCAAACTGCTTTCTGAAATCGCTGTTTTCAAGACAAGCCTCGAACAGATCCGGGACAAAGCCTTCCTTTTCCATAAGCTGCTTGAAAGAATCGATCTGGGGCGTACATTGACCGTAAAGATTAGCACTGAACTCCGTATCGTAAAGTATAAAGTGCCATTTCCCGTCGCCGTATCCGTCATCCGCCGTTTTGTCGCGGACACGCCACAAAGCTGTGTTATTGTCACCCCAGTCCTTGTTGTTGATATAGAATTCCACACTGAGATAATCACACAGGCTCTGCATATCCATCATATCACAAAGCTTGCTGTAATTCTGTGGATCCGAAAGATCATTTTCCCTCACAAAGTCACAAAGCTCTTCATAAAAGTGGATATCGGTGTCGTTACCGTCTTCAAGCTCTTCATTCTTTATAAGGATCACATTCTTGTCATCAACGCCGCAGTGATCGGAAACAAAATCGCTCGTGAGCTTTTCCGTGATGTTGTAGTGTCCCCAGAACTCACCGTCGATGAACAGGATGCACGGTTCCATTTTCTGAGTCAGAAAATCCATATCGGCGACAAGCTCCTGGGTCATCTTGTCGCGTATACGTCCGAACGCCGCATCATTTCCGCAGTTTCGCAGCACAAAGCTGTCATATGAAACTATTGCAGAACCGTCTGCTTCGGATATGTTTTTTCCGGAATACAGGTCATACTTCACCTTTTTGGTGCCATATGATTTCCTTGCGTAGACATTGAAGCTCTTCTGAGGCACGGAACGCGATGCACCGCCATGTATGCGGATACCGATATTCCCCTCCCATACACAGACGCCGTTTTCAAATATCTGCATATCTGAGGCACGTTCCCATTCCTTGCCTGTATTCTCATAATTCCCGGGAACTAAATACTCCGGCGTTTCGGGGTCGAAATCACTGCTTGCCGCCCAGTCATCATAGGTCTTTCCGCTCACATAGATACCTGTTTCATGATTGAAAAGATTATCAGGATCGGTCACAAGCGATATCACCTTATATTTTGAGTAGTACTCCGCCTTGAAGCTATATCCGATAAAATAAGTACCGGTCGTCACAGGGCTGAGATCGCCGTTCTTATCTGCATAGACAGCCTTTATCACAGTCGCCTTGTCTACAGGCGAGAGCGGCGCAGTTGTCTTTTCCCGCTCCAGCGGAGGAATGATATCCCTTATCGCAGAGAGCTTGTTCGGTTCACCAGAGATATCCTTTATAACTATCGGCTCCGTATATACCATAGAGGATGTATCGGGGTCGCTGCCGTCTGTCGTGTAATAAATCACTGTACCTTCGGGCGCCTTTATTGAAAGTTCCACCGGAACATCATAGAACCCCGCAGGCTCGGAAAGCACAGGACTTTCTGAATCAGCGATCTCATGAGCTTCTTCCGGCATAGTCATCTCGCCTGTTTCATCGGATACGGACGTATCTGCTTCCATCACAGGCTTGGCTGCGGTCTGTGATACTTCCCCGCCGGCATCCGATACCGATGTGACGGCAGTCTGCGGAGCATTCTCCGCGCATCCTCCGAAAAGCACAGAAACTGCAATAACGGCAGGATATATTATATTAGTTATCTTTTTCATAATTTCCTTTCGGGTCTGTCCTATGCAGATATGACCGCATAATAATATACATATGGTCATCCGAAAACGCCACATCTACTATAATATCATAAAACCCGATAAATGTCAATTACATTTTATTGTTCCGCTCAGATTTCTAAGAAAGATCAATAAAAGTGATCATTGACTTATTCACGGATAGGGTGTATAATGATATAGATCATCGTATACAAATCATCGGAGGTAGACATATGAAAATAAAAGCATTATCATTAGCCGCAATTGTACTTTTATTCTTGTCCTCATGCGGTTCGGAGGCTATCTCTTCTGATATGACCGGAAATGAATACAATATTTCAGCAGTGGTCGGTACAACAGGCTCAGATGGTATTCAAAGTGACATCAATATAAATGAATTGAAAGAAAAATATCCGGAATATTTTGAAATGACGGATTTTAAGGGTATTGAAGTATATGTATGGCAGATGGCAGAAAATTCATATCGGTGCGGAATGATGAGCGGTACTAACCGAAATAAAACAGAGGAAGAAATACTGTCGCTGCAATCAAAGTCTCTTTCAATAGATGAGGCTAAAGCCATCCTTAATGAAATAGGAGTAAAAAAAGAAGATATTATTGTCATGCCGATCTCTCAGTCTTATTCAAGTTATGCTTATGAGATAAACGATGAATATATCGATAGGGTCCATAAGCTTTTTGAATAATTTCGCATATCAAACGAAACACTGACAGAAATGTTTTGCAAATGACAGGACAACTATGCTCCAAGGATGTATAAT
>JAILFE010000451.1 GCA_024697725.1 Oscillospiraceae bacterium | reverse complement strand
GCTGCCTGTGATGAGCCGCATCACCGATTCTGTCTTGTTAGTCCTTCTGATAGTATATCACCGCCGTCCTGTCATGAACATAATTCGGGATAGAGAAATGCCGCAAGCTTGGTATATTCCCTCGATGCGCTGCACCGCGGGGAATATTCCGTGATAGTCATGCCGTGAGCGGGCGCTTCGGCTGCGGCTATGCACATGGGTATCTTTATATCGAAAACCGAAGTATCGAGCTGTCCGGCTACGACGGACGCCATTTCTGCGACCTCTGCGGAGAGCTGGAACCTGCTGTTGTATTTTGTGAGAAGTATGCCGCGCGTTCTCAGGTTTTTATTGTAGAATCTCTTCACTGCGAGTATGGTATCGCGCAGCTGCGCTATTCCCTGCAGCGAAAGTATCTCGGGCGTCATCGGGATAATGAGATCGTTCGCGGCGATATAGGCGTTTATCGTCAGTATGGAAAGTGCGGGCGGGGTATCGAGTATTATAACATCATAGATATTATGCAGCGGTATCAGCAGCTTTTTCAGGATGAATTCCCTGTCGCTGCCCGTAAGCTCGAGTTCACTGCCCGAAAGGAGTATATTCGAGGATATCACATCGCAGCCGCGGGTATGCTTTATCGCAGCCGCTATGCCGCAGTTCCCCTTCATGGCGTCGTGTATGGTATATCCGGAATCCTCCGCTCCGAGCGAGAAGGAAAGATTTCCCTGCGGGTCGAGATCTATGCAGAGAACCCTTTTGCCCCTGTTCCGGAATATCCCGGCAAGAGCGGCGCAGGTGGTCGTTTTGCCGACACCGCCCTTCTGATTTGTGACAACTATTGTCTTGCAGTCGGTCATTGGCGTATGCTCCTCCGGAAAGCTCAGATGCTGTGCATATTTCTTTTGCGGTCGCGTTCTGCCGTCTGACATTCAAAGATAAATCTTGAAAGCTTTTCCTCCTGGGCGGGAGATACCTCCAGAAAGCGGCAGCTGTAGCCTGCGGTGCTCCCGTCGTCGCCGGGTCTTTTCCTCAGCACCACGCCGATAAGATCGAGCTGTCCGTCGAGAAATGAAAGATTTATCTTGTCGCCCTGCTGGAAATCGAAATCCGCATTGAAGAACACGCCGCCGAGGTTGATATTGAAAAACCGGACGCGAAGGGGCTCCTCGAACATTATCGGCGCATCCTGTCCGCGCTCGTAGAAGCGGCACAGTCCCTCGATCTCCGTGCGCACACGGAAGGATTCCCTACGCTCTTCGAGTATCTCACCCTCACCGACATGGAAATTGAGCTGCAGATCGGTGCTGAGATCCACCTTTGTATGATATTCTATTCTTGTTCCGTTGATATATTCAAATACGGCGATAATCTGCTTGTTCTTGTCAAAATAGGGAAGATCGCGGGCTTTTATCAGAACGAGCTCCTGCCCTTTTATCTTGAAGAAATCCTTCGGAAAAGATACCGATTTCGCGGAAAGAAGACGAACTCTGTTTTCATCATATATATCGACCTTGACGATCTTTTCTTTGTTTATCATAATTATCATCTCCCGCGTAAAAAGCGTTCCGGGATGCATTGGAATATACCCGGTCACACACTGATATTATACTATATTTTTTCTCGTATTGCAAGAACCTGATACCAATGTTGTATAATAATCATATTTTGCGATTATTTTTTTGTATAAAAGATATAAACGAAAGCCGGAGCACAGGTTTTATATGGACTTTATCTGCTTTTTATGGTATAATTACAATATAGTATAAAAGAAAGGCGGCGGGGAAAACGCATAAGAGCTTTCATATAAATAAGAAAAAGCTTGCGGCGATATATTCAAAACGGCTGGCACTGGCGAATATACCATCCTTTGCCGCCGCTGCGGCGCTCATAGTCATTGCGAACGTCGTCCTTGGGGACAGTGCACCGCCCGAGGCATACCGCATGGTGTTTTACGGCGCGAATATATTCACGGCATACAGCTTCATAGTCTGCACGGCGGGCAGCATCGCCGCGACCGTCGGGATGAAGAGGCATTCGATGTATACCGGAGTGGAGATATTCAGCAATGCCGTGGTGTTCTCGGAGCATAAGAAGGTGGTGTTCACCGGGGACGAAGCGCAGGAATATATCGATTTCTATATCATGAGCCTTTCCGATGTCGAGGATGTCGGTTCGGACAAGGGGACGCTCTTTGTCAGGGGGAATGCGCGGCATTTCTGCTGTCCCGAGGAATGGGTGAGATATTCTGCGGGCGATAACGGAGAGATCACTTTCGAGCACGACTGGAACAGCGAGTTCGGCGGCGAGCGCGTGGATATGGTCCGCATAAAGGACTACTATACCCTCGGCGAGAGGATACTCCGCCGCATACTGATATGTGCGGAAAGATACCGCACCGACGAAAGGAAAAGAGAACAGTTCCGCGAAAGGATGCTTGCTATCGCAAAGACGATCGACAAGAAGAAGGGTCTCACGCGGAAATATGTCGAGCCGGAGCGGAGACTGCCCCGCGAGGGCATAAAAAAACGCAACTGGTGAATATACGGAAACCAGTATGAAATTGTAATAGAACTGTAACCATATTTTTTGCTCTTCTTCCGTTAAAGGTATTAAGTTTCAGGAATATGTGCCGATATATGGAATAGAGGAGTAATGCCGTTATCCGATGGTTTTTCGGAAAACGTTTTTGGCACACAATTGGAACGGAGTGAAAAATATGGGTATGAACATCAACGGATACACTAACGCACTGAATGCGTATCTTCATACTTCCGGAGAATATGATGCGGGCAGGAAGAACGCTCCTGCGGCATCAAAGACGAGAAATACCGACAAGGTGGAATTTTCCGCTGCGGGCAGGGCAAAGACTGCCGAGAGCGACAGCCTTACTGCCGCTACTGCATCCGCGCGCGTATTTACCGTCAATGAAGTCAATGCGGGAGCATCTCCCGAAAGACTTTCCGCTCTGAAAAGTGCGGTATCATCCGGAAATTATTATATACCGTCTGCTGACATAGCTTCTGCAATGCTCGGCGACTGACCGGAGGGTGATCTTTGTGACAGATTACAGGGAGTTTATTGCCTTTACCGATGAATGCAACGCACATTACCGCACTCTTCTTGAATTTGAGTACCGCAAGCTCACGCTTATCCACGAGGATAATATAGATGAGCTCAGCAGGGCTCTTTCCGAAGAGCAGGCACTGGTCATGAAATCGAATGTGCTCGAAAAAAAGCGTGCTGAGATCCTTGCGCCCGAGGATGCGGGCAAGACCTTCCGCGAGCTCATAGAAGCCGCACCGGAGGAATACAAGGCAAGGCTCACAGAGAGCTGTGAGGAGCTTACCGCTGTCATCAGAAAGATCAAGGATATCAACGACAACGCCGCAGCTATCATAAACGCAAGACTGAGAAAGATACAGAAAAACCGCGACGAGCTCGAGACCTACAATATGAAGGGCGGAGTTTCGCATACCGACGGTTCGGTCAGGACGACTACGTTCAATGCGTAGATGAACGCGGCAGCAGAAAGGGAATGATATTATGGCTTCAAGCTTTATGGGACTGTTTGTTCAGCGCGACGGGCTCAATCTCGCTCAGAAGGCTCTCGATATAACAGGCAGCAATATAACGAACGTACAGACCGAAGGATATACAAGACAGCGCCTTGATGTCGTTACAGTCAAGCAGTCGAGCAAGTCTCTCGGGTATACCAATCAGATACACCTTGCGGGAGCGGGAAATGAGGGCGAGGGCGTCACTCAGACAAGAGATGATATCCTCGATGCGAAATTCCGCAAATACACCTCTGTTCATGCCGATCTTGAGACAAAGAGCAATGTGCTTTCCGATATAGAGGATGCTATCGACGATATCGAGAACGATTCGACAGGCTTTGCGGCAATATTTGGAAAATTCAAGGATTCGTTGCAGTCGATCTCATCCGCGGGAACGGATCAGACCGACCTTGCGAATGTGGCAAAGAACGCCGCTCAGAACGTTGTCAATGTTCTGAAAAATTTCGACAGCCGCATCGATTCGATCGCTCAGGACACTCTCAACGATTTCAACGCAACGATCAAGCGCACCAACGATATCCTCCGCCAGTGCGCAAAGAACAATGAATATATCAAGTCGGGCTATGTACAGAACAACAATGTATATGACAACGGCTACGGCTTCCAGGCGGATGTCAATTACGGCCCTCTCGAAATGAAGGATGAGATGAACAGCCTTATCGACGAGCTTTCGGGATATTTTGACGTATCATCCCAGGTCGAGCCGGACGGAACGTTCACCATATCCATTTCGGGACAGCAGGTGGTATACAACAATACATATGCCAAGCTCACAGCGGATGAGAACAAGACCTTCACGAATCTCAGCGTCTCTGTGACCACACTCAAGCTCGATGCAAAGTGGAAGAATATGAGATGCAGATATGAAGACGGGAACGTCGATCTTGCCAACGGCATGAAGGATGCGCTGGCGGCTGTTTCAGAAGATAATACCACCGAAAATATGAACAATATGAAGGCTCTGACCCAGAAGCTCAGAGACGGCGGTGAGACAGCTCTGGCGGATGCTATAGATGCCGACCTCAATTCCGGCGATTTTGAAGCAGCGGGCGAAAAGATAGATTCCTATATGGAAGATAACGGCTATGATCTTGTGAACAAGATCAACGATCTGCTCATAAAGGGGGATTTCGAGTCTGCCAAGAATACCGAGGATGATCTTATGGCAAAGCT
>JAILFE010000368.1 GCA_024697725.1 Oscillospiraceae bacterium | reverse complement strand
CATCGAAGCCCAGCTCGACACAGCGGGTTGCGGATAAATGACGTGTACCTCCGTAATAGTCTTTATGTTCATTCTACCAAACTTACAAAATCGCTTATTCGTTTCTTGACATACAGAGGGATTTTTGGTATAAATTATAATTAATAGGTATATCCCGCTACGGCGTTTTTGCCCGTATCGTCAAATCATAAATTTTGCGAAAATCGTAGTATGGTTTTTGCACGATTTTGGCTTTTGTGTTTTTTAGCCATCTTGCTTTGACCATAGAAGATATTAAAACTTACTGTTGATTATAAAAAGAAAAGAGTATCAATCTCCCGTATTATTGGAGATTAATACTCTTCTTTGCTGTTATTATTTTTGGCTGGTAAAGGTCACTTATGGGTTATCCATTTGTGACGCTTAATATATATAAGTGCAAGGTACAACAATCCGATTTTTTCGCCTAGCTGTAAGGACAAATAACAGACAAGTTCTGATATACTCCTGTATTAAAACTCATGATGATCTATTAATGCTAAGAATATAGAGCAAGTATCTTATTAACTTCAGAACGCAGCTCCCTGTGCGGTGTTTATCGTTCTTCCCTGAAATACGGCAGTCCCAGTGCAGCAGGCGGCTGTACGTCGCGGCGTTTTCCAAGGCTTGTTGCTATAAGGAAAACTATAGTTACAACATAAGGTATCATTTTGAACAATTCCTGTCCGCTTACGTCGAGATCTGGTATGTAGTTGTGAATAATATACAGTCCGCCGAATAATATCGAACCGAAAATGCTGATATTCGGTCTCCACACGGCAAAAATAACCAGCGCGATCGCAAGCCATCCCCTGTCACCGAAACCCTCATTTGACCATACTCCGTTTGCATAGTTCATTACATAGTACAATCCGCCCAGCCCGGCTATTATGCTGCCGACACAGGTGGCTGTGTACTTGTACTTTTCCACCCTTATACCTGCCGCATCAGCAGTAGCAGGATTTTCACCTACTGCACGAAGATGAAGCCCTACCCTTGTTTTTGTCAGTATGACCGAGACTATTACCGCCGTTATCACAGCAAGATAGGCAAGAAAACTGTGATACAGGAATATCTGTCCGAACCAGCCGAGATTATTTGCAAAGGGAAGAGATGCTCTGAAACAGTTGCTCGTTGCATTAAGGTTGATCGACGGAACATCACTGCCGACGATCTTTACCAGCGAGCCGCCGAAAAAATTACCCACACCTACGCCGAATGTGGTAAGTGCCAGACCCGTAACATTCTGATTGGCTCTCAGCGTTACAGTAAGAAAACAGTAGATAAGTCCCATAAGAAGCGAACATATCATTGAGCAAAGCATCGGGATAAAAACGGCAAGAAATGGATTAAAGGGACCACTATTCTGCTCATACAAAAAAGCCCCGATAACTCCGCCTATCCCGCCGACATACATAATACCCGGAATACCGAGATTGAGGTTTCCGGATTTTTCGGTGAGTATCTCGCCTGTTGAACCATACAGCAGTGGAATCCCCTGCATGATAGCACGGCATATAAGATCCGCCCACATTTTATACTTTCTCCTTTTCCCTGAATTTTACAGAATACTGGATAAAGAATTCACAGCCGATAATAAAGAATACTGTAACAATCCCCATATACGCCGCTTTGTGCCGAAAGCACCGTCTAACATTACCCTGTAGATCTGCAGAGGACTGCCCTTCGTGATCAGATAAGATACCGCTCCGCAGCAGATAAGTGCAATGATAACGGCACATATACGGATAAGCCACGCTTTCCACCATACTATATCAGTGCGTTTGGCGATATGGAACAAAGGCTCTCTGACTTTGTGTTCAGTTTCCGTCATTGTCTGTGTCTCCTTTCCGGTGTGAACCTCGTGTCATAAGCATACCGAGTTCCTCCTTTGCGGCTGATCTTGCATCAACGATACCCGAAACACAGCCTGAGCTTATTACCATTATCCTGTCCGAAAGCGCAAGAAGCACATCAAGATCCTCGCCGACAAAGATGACTGCCGCACCTTTTTCTTTCTGCTGGTTCAGCAGATTATATATCGTGAATGAAGCATTGATATCAAGTCCGCGGACAGGATATGCTGTCATAAGCACCGTCGGTGAAGCTGCTATCTCACGTCCTACAAGGACCTTCTGGGCGTTGCCGCCGGAAAGAAGCCTGACCGGAGTTTCGGATCCGGGGGCTGCTATATCAAGATCTCGGATAAGCTTTTCTGTCAGACTCTGAGGTTCTTTTCTGTCAAGAAAGACAGATCTGCCTTTTCTGTAGCTCCTGAGCATAACATTGTCGGTGATACCCATGTTCCCGACCATGCCCATGCCCATGCGGTCTTCAGGAACGAAAGAAAGCCTTACGCCTAGATCACGTACCTGAAGCGGTGTCATGTCACGGAGATCCACTTGTTTTCCTGTTTCAGGGTCTATATAAATAATGCTTCCCTCTGATTTTTGCAGACCCGCCACGGATTCCAGCAGCTCACGCTGTCCGCTGCCCGCAATACCGGCTATACCAAGTATTTCACCTGAATTTGCGGTAAATGAGATACCTTTCAGTATTTCCGTTCCTTCACGGCTCCGGCAGTGAAGATCGGTCACAATAAGACGCGGAGTAACGTTCTCAGGTTCGGAACGTTCAATATTGAGAGATATCTTTTTGCCTACCATCATTTCGGTCAGCTTATCTTCGGTGGTTTCGGAGGTTATGACCGTACCGGCGTTCTCACCTTTGCAAAGAACGGTCACACGGTCTGAGATCGACATAACTTCGTTCAGCTTATGTGTGATTATTATGATCGCTTTGTTGTCATCACGCATACGGCGAAGAACAGCAAACAGTTTTTCAGTTTCCTGAGGTGTCAGAACTGCGGTCGGTTCATCAAGTATCAGAATATCTGCGCCCCGGTAGAGCACCTTGATTATCTCAACGGTCTGCTTTTCTGAAACTGACATTTCATATATCTTTTTCGACGGATCAATCTCAAATCCGTACTGCGCAGTATACTCTTCACACGCTCTTCGCAGCGCCTGATATCGTAACGTCCCTTCTCATCGAGACCGAGAATAATGTTCTCTGTTGCCAAAAAAACATCTACCAGTTTGAAATGCTGATGTATCATCCCGATACCGTACCGGAATGCATCTTTAGGCGACTGTATCACTGCTTCCTTTCCGTCGGCAAAGATCTTTCCGTGATCGGGAAAATAAATACCCGAGATCATATTCATCAGAGTGGTTTTCCCGCTTCCGTTCTCACCGAGAACAGACATTATCTCGCCGTGATTCACACTCATACTCACCTGATTGTTTGCGGTAACGCTTCCGAATCGCTTCGTGATATTTTCAAGCCTTATAGCGGGAACATCACTTTGCTGTGCTTCATTCACGGGAGTTCCTCCTTTCATAGACCATTATCAAATTCAAACGGGCATCCGCAGTTTTCCGTGAATGCCCGTAAAATATCTTACTTTACAAAAAATTTACAAATACCGTTCACAGCCGCAGATAACAGTTTATCAGTACATTTCGTTGAGAGTAGTGATACCGTCTATGCGGATATCAAAGTAAGGTGCACTGCGGTATTCGGATTCATGGAAGTATCCGTCTTTGATGACTTCGGTATCGGGTGTGTAATCCGCGTCTGTATCAACATCAGCCTGATAGCTGTCAAGAGTATTTCCGTCAACAGTGAAAGCGGAGGTATCAAATACATGGACAGTTCCTGCTTTCAGATCAGCCTCAGCTTTGCTCAATGCATCCTTTGTTCCGGCAGCAGCTGCGGTTTCATTGACATCTGTAAGCAGCACAGAACCTGTGGAGAGATCGCCTGTCCAGTCATATCCGATCTCCTTGCCGTCACGGACTGCATTAACAACATATTCGTAATAAGGTGTCCAGTCTATCCTTGAACTTACAATGAATGTGTTCGGGCAGGCATCCTGTGTGGAACCGTTATAGGAGACATTCGGGACACCTGCATTCTCGCAGGCAGTAGGTGCGCCCATCGAATCGGCGTGCTACGAGATAAGAACGCAGCCTGCGGTGATCAGCTTGGTAGCAGCCTCTTTCTCGGCAGTTTCGTCATACCATGAACCTGTGAACTGTACCTGCATCGTTACACTCGGACAAACAGATTTTGCTCCGAGATAGAACGATGTATATCCGGAAATCACCTCTGCGTAGGTATAAGCTCCGACATAGCCCATTACAGCCTGATCCGCCGTGATCTTTCCGGAGTCGATCATCTCATTGAGCTTCATACCGGCTGCAATACCAGCAAGATAACGTCCTTCATAAATAGAGGCAAAAAGCATTGTGGAAGTTTGCTTTCTTCTCGGTATGAGCCATAGTACCGGTAGCATGGCAGAACTGAACGTCGGGATATTCTGCTGCCGCTTCAAGAAGATACGACTCGTGACCGAAGGAATCCGCGAAGATGATATCGCAGCCATGATCTGCAAGGTCTGCCGCAGCTTCTTTGCATTCATTGCTTTCGGGAATATTCTTCTTGATAAGTATCTGATCCTCGGAAAGCCCCAGATCCTTTCCTGCAGTCTCAATAGAATTGATGAAGTTCAGATCATAGGTAGAATTTTCATCGTGCAGGCAGATAAGCCCGATCTTGAAATCCGCATCAGCAGAAGCAGCGGCTGTTTCGCTGCTGCCTACGGGTTCAGCGGCTCCTCCGCTTTCCGGAGCGGTGCCGCCCGAACTTCCGCAAGCTGTAAATCCGCATACGGTCATAACTGCAGAAGCTGTAATCGCCAGTAACCTGATACTTTTTGCTTTGTACATAATCAGTACTCCCTTACTCTTTTTTCGCATTACGATAATTTTATAATGCGTTTATTCACAGAAGACTATGCCGTTTTCGTCCATACTCTCAATGATCGCAAGCGACTCCACACGAAGTCCCTTTGAACGAAGGCGTGCTCCGCCATCCTGAAAACCTTTTTCAACAGCTATTCCTGCGCCTATTGCTTCCGCACCTGCCTGCGCAATGATCTCAAGCAGACCCTCGACCGCCTTTCCGTTTGCAATGAAATCATCCACGATCAGGACCCTCTCTCCGCCGTGAAGATATTCTTTTTCAACTATCACGGTATAATCACAGCCGTGCGTATATGAGTGTACGATGCTGCTGTATGCTTCTCCGAAAACATTGCTTGTCCTGTGCTTTTTAGCGAACAGGACAGGAATATGCAAAGCAGCCCCTGCCGCGAGTGCGACGGCGATGCCGGAAGATTCTATGGTAAGTATTTTATCGGGAGAATCGCCTGCGAAAATGCGCGCAAACTCCTTTCCAAGCTCCATAATAAGATCGGGATCAAGCTGATGATTGAGAAATGCGGATACTTTCAGAACAGAACCGGGAAGTACTTTTCCTTCACTTCTGATCTTATCCTCAAGCAGCTTCATATAAATACCTCCTGATATCCGATAAGAAACACCTGTCAATAAATCTTCTTATCCTGCATAGATGCGTATTCGTCAAATATCTTCAGACATTCCGCCCGGTCGAGTTCCTCTGAGCGGCTGACTGACTCATCATAAAACACCTGATCTCGGAAACCTATCCTGTCTGTATCCGAAACACGGCATCCGTAATATACTTTGCCGATATTTGCCCACTGTATCGCTCCCGCACACATCGGGCAGGGTGCAGCGGTAGTATAAAGTTCGCATCCGCTGAGATCGTATGTGCCGAGCGTTCTGCACGCATCATGTATCGCCATGATCTCGCCGTGGCAGGTAGGATCCTGATTTCTGATAACTTCGTTATGACCTCTTCCAATGACAGAACCATTCTTTACTATCACACAGCCGAAAGGGCCTCCGTGTCCAGCGCGGATCCCTGCTTCGGCTTCTTCCGCTGCTTTTTTCATATATATATTCACTTGCAGGCACTCCTTTCTGACGTCTTTGCAAGTAAGGCCGTAACGGCTGATTTGCCTGTTTCACACAGATAATAAGTGCGGATTCGACAAATAACATATTATATATTAGCACGTTTTTCTGAGTTTATCAAGTATTATCGTTATACGTGCAGATGAACAAATCGTAAAACCCAACAAAAAAAGCTTTACAAAAGACGCAGAATATGTTAAAGTATAACGTAATATAACCACATATCCATTTGCGGATGATCTTAATTTTTTATACGGTTGAGGTGAACAAAATGAAAACATTATTGAAGAACGGTTCATACATAAATGTTTTTACCGGAGAGATCCGACGTAAAAATGTGCTTATCGGTAATGATACGATCATAGGTATCGGTAACTATTCCGACACAGATGCCGATACGGTCACAGATATTTCGGGCTGTATCGTAGCTCCTGGATTCATTGACGGTCATATCCATATCGAGAGCACAATGCTTACTCCTCCGGAATTGGCAAAAGCTGTGCTTCCTCATGGAACTACCGCTATAATTGCCGACCCGCATGAGATAGCTAATGTCTGCGGCACAAAAGGGATAGACTTCATGCTTAAAATGAGTGAGGGGCTGCCGCTCAGCGTATTCATCAATATTCCCTCATGTGTTCCCGCAACGCCTCTTGATGAATCCGGTGCGGAAATATCTGCTGATGACATGACTGCTTACTTCTCACATCCGCGCATAACGGGACTTGCTGAGATGATGAATTATCCGGGCGTACTTGCGGATGATCCTGGGGTCTTTGCAAAAATATCTGCGGCAAAGGCGGCGGGAAAGATAATAGATGGTCATGCACCGCTTCTTGCGGGACGTGATCTTGACAGGTATATATCGGCGGGAATAAGCAGTGACCACGAATGCAGCACTCTTGCAGAAGCCGAAGAACGCATACGCAAGGGACAATGGCTGATGGTACGTGAAGGGACGGTATCGCGGAATCTTGAAGCACTGCTGCCGATGTTTGAAGAACCGTTCTGCCGCCGCAGCCTGCTTGTGACCGACGATCTTCATCCTGCGGATATAATTAACGAAGGAGAAATAGACCGCATCATCAGAAAGGCAGTAAAGGCGGGAAAGGACCCTGTGACCTGCATACAGATGGCCACACTGAATGCTGCACAGTGCTTCGGCCTGAAATATATGGGCGCTGTCGCTCCCGGATACCGTGCTGATCTGCTGATACTCAGTGATCTTGAAAGTATCAGAGTCAGAGATGTTTACTGTGCCGGAAAAACCGCTGTCAAAGACGGTATATGTCTGCCGTTTGACGCTTCTTCCGCTGATCCCGGTGAATGGGGTACGATATTCAATTCATTCAGGCTCGATCCGCTTACTCCAGATGATTTTTATATTGAACCGAAAGATGGCTGCTGTCGTGTTATCGGTGTTATTCCGGGACAGGTCATTACAGAAGAGCATATAATGAAACTTGATCTTTCGGTGAACAACGGAATAGATACAGATAAAGACGTGATCAAGCTTGCAGTCATAGAACGCCATAAAAATACAGGACACCGGGGTATCGGATATATCATGGGCATAGGACTTAAACGCGGTGCCATAGCTGCATCTGTTTCTCATGATTCGCATAATCTTATAGTGATAGGAACTAATGATGAGGATATGGCGTATGCCGCAAACAGGATCCGCGAAATGAACGGCGGCTGTACTGTTGTCGAAAACGGTAAAGTTCTTGCAGAACTGCCGCTGCCGGTTGCAGGACTTATGAGCGACAAAGATGCGCATACGACAGCGGAAATGAACTGCAGGCTCAACGATACTGTGAGGAAGCTTGGTGTTCCCGACTATATTTCACCGTTCATGAATATGGCATTTGTATCGCTTTCTGTTATCCCGCATATCAAAATGACAACACACGGTCTTGTGGATGCAGCTGCACAGCGGCTGATCCCTCTTATGACTGATAATTCTTAACCGAAAGCTATGTGATCTGACTTGCTTTCGATCTGTACAGACATCGTTAAGAAAGAGCTTGTTTAACCAGTGAAGTCTCTTGACTTCTGAAAACACCACCATAACGGATCTGATATGTTGGAGAATAGGATGTAAGTCCGCCCCCGTCCCTTGAGGGAATGAAGCGTCTTGACGCTCAGATAATATGTGCCGGCGGTCTGCTGGATGATAAATGGAGAACGAAAACAAACAGTATCTCATATCCCGAGAGATGTAATATATCAAGGCGTTCTTAATCCGCACGCTTGTAATTATTTGTACTTTTTTACAAAAAGTCGTTTGTAATATTATGCACATCTACAAAATTATGTAAATCTGCAGGAATATGAAAAAAATCTGCGTTGAATCTTGTTTATATATATATATAGAAATTTTCATCGCGGAGGTGCTTTATCTTGAAAGAACTTATTGCTTTATTATCTGCATTTATTGTAATGACGGGCTGTGCATCAGGAAATACGGTGATTGAATCAGCAGACCCAGACAATTATATAGTGACCACTATAACCGAAAGACCACCTGCAGAGCGTCATGTGACAGCTGAAGAATTTGAAAAGGAAATGGGATACAGCTTCAATATCCCTGATGGCGTAGAGGAAATTGATTATGTGATAGATACCTCAACGTCTAATACTGTAGGCTTCGTGGGTTTTTATCTTGACGGTGTCCTGTGGAATGCGAAAGTGACGCAGACAGACAGATCATATTACAGGGACGATCTCTTTGAGCCTTATAAGATCGACTTTGAAGAACTTGAATTCAAGCCGGAAAACGGTCAGAGCATAAAAGTACATGGCGAAGAGCCCGATGTGCTGAAATATTACCTGATAAAATACCACAGCGACACCATCAATGACAACTATGATTTTAACGCATACTGGTTCCTTGAAGATGAAGGACTGGAACTTATCCTGCAAAGCATCTACGAAGAACCTATACACAAAGTGCCTGTTGAGGTGTTTGATAATGTTATGAACGAATGATGATTATATCAGGCAGATGCTTGGGTGACGTTCTCTTTATGTTATACAGATAATTTGTACATATATTCATAATACAGTTAATCCAAAGCCGGCTCTCGCAATACCATTTCGTAGAGGCTGTTGCACCTGACCTGCAGCAGCCTCTACGTTTTAAATAGTGCGTGCTCAATAACCGAACGTAGGACGGTTATTGGCAGAAGGGGCTGTAAAAAAAGCC
>JAILFE010000353.1 GCA_024697725.1 Oscillospiraceae bacterium | reverse complement strand
AAATGGTCAGATGCCTGATAAAGAAAAAAGCCCCGAAGCTTAGGGGCTTTTTTGTTACCTGCACTATTGCAGAAAATATATTATAACCGCTGTCATCTGCACGGAAAGCACCAGACTCACGAACGCTGCCGCTGCAAGTATAATGATATCTATCCTGCTGCTGTTTCGGTTGAGCTTTCCGAGCAGGCGGTATGAGACTATGCCGATGATGCCTCCGAGGGTGTTTGTGATAAGATCGGTCACATCGGTAGTTCCGACAGAAAACACATACTGCACCGATTCAAACACAGCGCTCACCGTGAGCATTACAGCTGCCGCCGCTGCGGGCTTCATCCTCTTAAACAGCATCGAAATATATATACCGAACGGTATAAACACAAGTATGTTGTATACGATATCCCTGACTGCATAGTCCAACCGGTAGCCTTTGTCAAAAAGCGATCCGAACGGTATCAGACAGACGTATCTGCGGTATCTGTATATCGTCCACGGATCCATTTTGAATACTATTATCCATACAAGCAGTATAAGATATACAGCAAACAGTACATATCCCGCTGCTTTCAGTTTCTTTTCCTTCATAGTCATCATATCCCGAAAAAGGGTGTGCAGACATATACGGTCTGCACACCCTTTTATATTGTTTATATCGTTCTGATGCAAAAGCGCACAGTATAACAGTATATCAGAATGCTATTCTTTCCTCGATATACTTTTCAAGCTCATCGAGCTTTACTCTCTCCTGAGCCATTGAATCGCGGTCACGGACAGTAACACATCCGTCATTTTCGGTATCAAAGTCATATGTGATGCAGAACGGTGTGCCGATTTCATCCTGACGGCGGTATCTCTTTCCGATCTGACCCGCTTCGTCGTATTCGACCACGAATTTCTTCGACAGCTTTGTATAAAGCTCGACAGCCGGGTCGCGCAGCTTCTTTGTGAGCGGGAGCACGGCAGCCTTTACGGGTGCAAGCGCGGGATGCAGATGCATTACTGTTCTTACATCCTTCTTGTCGCCCTCGCCGATCTCCTCCTCGTCGTAAGCGTCACATACGACAGTGAGGAACAGTCTCTCTACACCGAGCGACGGCTCTATGACATAAGGCACATACTTCTCGTTTGTCTCGGGGTCAAAGTATTCCAGCGACTTTCCGCTGACCTTGATATGCTGTGAAAGGTCATAGTCCGTTCTGTCAGCAACGCCCCAGAGCTCGCCCCAGCCGAACGGGAATTCGTATTCAAAGTCCGTTGTCGCCTTGGAATAGAAGCACAGCTCCTCGGGAGAATGGTCGCGCAGACGCAGCTTGTCCTCGTGTATGCCGAGATCTAGCAGGAACTGCTTGCAGGCTGTTCTCCAGTAATCGAACCATTCAAGATCGGTCCCGGGCTTGCAGAAGAATTCAAGCTCCATCTGCTCGAACTCGCGGACACGGAATATGAAGTTGCCGGGAGTTATCTCGTTGCGGAAGGATTTGCCGATCTGTCCAACGCCGAACGGCACCTTCTTGCGCGTTGTGCGCTGTATATTCAGGAAGTTGACGAATATGCCCTGTGCAGTCTCGGGACGGAGATACAGCTCGTTCTTGGTATCCTCGGTAACGCCCTGGAATGTCTTGAACATAAGATTGAACTGGCGGATAGGAGTGAAATCCTTCTTGCCGCACACGGGGCATTTTATATCATGTGATGCGATATATTCCGACATCTGGTCGTTAGTCCAGCCCGCAGGGTTCTCGCCCGCCTGATCCTCTATGAGCTGATCTGCTCTGTGGCGCGTCTTGCACTGACGGCAGTCCATGAGGGGATCGGAAAATCCTCCGATATGACCCGAAGCGACCCATGTCTGCGGGTTCATGAGTATCGCGCTGTCAAGACCGACATTATAGGGCGATTCCTGTATAAAGCGCTTGCGCCACGCCGCCTTGATGTTGTTTTTCAACTCCACTCCGAGAGGACCGTAATCCCATGTATTGGCAAGACCGCCGTAGATCTCGCTTCCGGGATATACATATCCTCTGCCCTTGCAAAGAGCGACTATTTTGTCCATTGTTTTATCTGCCATAGGAAAAACCACCTTATATATTTTTATTTGCATACACCTTACTGTAGATAGATATCAATATTAATTATAGGATAATATGGCCATCTTGTCAATAGAAGAATTATACTAAACGACAAAGCATTTGTTTATCATAAGTCGGCAGTAACGACAGCAAATTTGCAGATGTTTACCCGGATGATCCGCAGTTTTCGACCCGGTATGTTTTCTTGCCTGCTGATAATCAAGATCAGGCAGCGATATCGCAGAGTATGAGTTCAGCAGCAGGTGCCGGCCATACAGCCACTTGTTCCGTCTGTTTTGTCTATCTTTTTCTGTCGGGAAAGTTTTTATAGTATCTCTCCTTGTCAATATACATCTGTTCATCGGCGATGTGGATCGCCGTGCGGATATCCAGACCGGGACCATAACAGCCGCCGGCAGCAAAAATAACACCACCGCAGGGCTCACGTATTTTTGCGAGCAGCTCATTGAATCCGTCCTCATCCATACCGCTCACTATTATCATGAACTCATCACCGCCCGCACGGTATATCTCCATATCGGGGCAGAGTTTTTCAAGGCGCTTTGCAGCTTTTTTGATAAGCTCATCACCTGCGTTGTGGCCGAGATGGTCGTTTGTGTATTTAAGCCCATTGATATCAGTGAAGATAACTCCGCATGGCGGAGAAGTACGCACTCCGCCCACGATCTCATCTATCCTTGTATTCATAGCGTTACGGTTCTTCACACCGGTCAACAGGTCGACGGAACTCATTATCTGCAGCCTTTCAACCAACAGAATATTATCTATCTCTGAGGCTATGAAATAAGTGGTGAGCTCCAGTGTCTTCATTATCTTGAGGACATTTTCCGTATCAAAATTTATAGCCCACATATAGCCCAGCGTCTCGCCGCCGTGCTGCAGCGGGAAAAGAACTATGCTCGTCGCACCTGCTCCCGTAAGCGATGCGTGCCATACGGGATTTCGTTCCCTGAGCACCTCCATGTCGCCGCTGTCTGTTGCAACGAAACAGGTGCTGCCCGCTATGGTATCATTCCATGTCTGGGTTATATCATAAAAGCTGTCATCCAGATATGTCTGCATAGGCAGCAGCCCGCTGCCTTCCTTTATGAATTCGCCCAGTACTCTGCATCTGCGCTTAGCATGATCCACTGTGAGTATGCAGCAGTGGTCGGAATCGCACAGTCTGCCGATATCACCGACGATCTCCTTGAAGATCTCCTTGATATCGCCCTCGCTGCGCAGCTTTATGCAGGTATTGAGCACCTCCGACATGGTTTCGGCGGAAAGATCGGTGCGCATGGTTGAATCTTCCTGCATATGCAGTTCGAGGGTGTATGCACAGTACCCCACATTGGGATCATCCGATAGCAGGGGAAGAATAAAAACGTTGAGCCAGAAAGGGTATCTTTCAGGGCGTGAATACGTATGTATGGGCTTTCCGAGTATCGCCGCGCTGTAACACAGATCTTCAAAGGTAAGATCCTTCGGGATATATTTGGTATATTCAGAACCGGGGATAAATTTATTGTCGAGCATCTCGGAAGATGAAACCTGATGAGGATCTTCAATAGATGCTATATAAGCGGCATTGCCTGCTGCTATACGAATGGTGCCGTAACCGCCGTCAGGCTTCTTCTCTACCGAAAGTATGCAGGTCATAGGCTTGTAATGATCCACAAAATACTGATAGTCCACTTTTACGCCTCCTCGCAGAATGATACATATCTTTTTTATTATATCACTTTATTTTCAACAATTCAATGGGGTGTTAGTAAAAAATATCAAAGGAAGGTGTGCCATTTCAAATGTCGTTGAGCACGTACTATATAGTAACCGGCAATGAGCAATTGAGAGATCAACAAAATGACCCGGTACCGACTGCTTGCGAGCCGGTACCGGGTCTCTTTCTTTTGTTCTGTTTTTTTCTCTGTTATTTCGTTCAATTGATCTCAAAGCTTTTAATGACCTTCATATCGGAAGTCCGTGTAAGAACGATCCTTGCATCGGAAATGATATAGAGCGTATCCCCGCTGACTGTAGCCGCTTTGAATATACGGCTGTCGTCAAGGTCGATGTATTCAACATTTCCGCGTGCGGCAAATCCGTTCCCGCCGTCATAAGAGAAGAGATAATATATGCTGTGTACGCCGAATCCGTCGCTGTATGAGAGCGGCACACCGATGAGCTTTCTTTCGCTGTCAACGAGCAGCATTTTTTCATGTGTGAGCGCGTCGCATACGATATTATCCTCATGTGCGAACGAGATCTCCGAAAGCTGTGCGCCAGTTGCCGAATCAAACATCGCAAGTACAAGTCCGTCATCGTCCTGTCCGAGACCGAGCGTGAGCCCGTCCGAAAATTCGTGGAGCATCGAAGCGCCCGAATTCATCATATCCTCTGATATTACCGGAGGATTTGATGCAAGATCGACTATCAGTTCGGGATTTGTCCTGTCTGTGACATAAATACTTGCATAGCGGCCGTCGAATGAAACATTCCTCGTGTTCTCACCCGCAAGCAGCTTGCCTGCACTGTTTACGACCGACAAAGCACTGTCAAGAACAAATATATCCGTTCCCTTTGTCCCGTCTGAGATATTTCTCGTAGCGACTCTGAGGCATCCGTCATATTCGTCCATGCCGCCGTATTTAAGAAGCGTGCCCTCGACCGAACCGCTTGCCTTATATTCAATGCCGTTCGTGATATCGAAGCTCGTGATCGTTGTATACGCCTGATCCTTTTCGCCCACGCTTGCGGTATAGAGCGTGCTGTCGGTGCAGTAGATCATGCTGCTGCTGCCGAGGAGCGCCTTTACCGATGCGCCTGAGCATCTGTCGGCATCCACCGAGGAAACGACAGTATAGCCTGTCGAGCTTGCGTTGGCGGGAACTATGATATCCTCCGCCGCAACATATTTTTTCTCTCCGCCAATAAAATAGCACGGAACGTACCCGTCAAGATCTGTTTCCTTTCCGGGCTCTGCGGAATGCGGTACAACACAATCTGTCACCAGATAGAGCTGCCCCTCGGCAATACGTGAGGATATGTAATCCCCGCTCTGCATATAACTGCCGAGAGCTGCCGCATTTCCGCCGCTAATATCGTAAATATCAGCAACTGTGCATATACGTCCGATGTCACCCTGATCCTGTGAATGATCCTTCGCTGAGGTACCGGAAATAATATTGCCGTCTGCTGTGATTGCATCCTCGTCTGGAACCTCGGATGTTTGTAATGTCACGGCACTTTCAAAGCTGCTGTAGATCGTCTTCCTTGATATCACGATAAGCCTGTTCCCGTTTATATATATCTTTGCGGGATCAGCCGATCCTATATCGGCGCATACTGTAACACCGTCTGCGGTGAGCGAATAGATACTGCCTCCGTCCGCATAATAGACCGTTCCGTCTTCTGCCTTGACGATATCGGTCCCCGCAAACGCGCCGTCACCGTATTCGATACCCGATGCAGTCTGTGACTGTCCGCCGCCTGCAAGACTGATCTGTGTGTATATATTGAACAGATCGTCATAGGTCTGCGGCTGCTCAACGTCCTTATACAGTATCTCGCTTTCGAGCTGTGTATGCGGCGCTGCCTGATCCATATACGCCACAAATCCTGCGGCGAGCGCGATACACGCTGCTGCTGCCGTGAGAGTGCGCATTATTATCTGCCTGCTCGGTCTTACCGAAACTGCGCGCTGTTCCTGCTGCATCTTAGACGGTACTGCCTTTAGCATAAGTGCTATATTATCGGGTTCAAGCTCCTTCGGGACATCTATTTCTTCTATACGTTCCTTCAGCATCCTGTCGAAATCCATTTATCTCCGATCCTCCTTTCCGAATTATTTTCCTGTCAGGATCCGTTTCAGCTTTTCGCGTGCCCTTGCCGCTTTTGACCGTATGGTGTTCGCATTCCCGCCAACGATCTCGGCGATCTCTTCGCTTTTATACCCTGAAACGACATCAAGTGACAATATCAGTCTGTCTTCCTCTCCCAGCTGCCTGAAACCATCCATGACCTCGATGCCCTCATAATTTATTTCGCTCTGACCCTGCTGCCCGTTTCCGTCCGTATCATCGAGCTCGGTCTGATAATTGCGCACCTGCGCGTATTCCTTCTGCTTTCTTTTTATTTTTGCAGAGAGGATCTTCATTATCCAGCTTCTGAAGGCATTTTCGTTTCTGAGATCTTTAAGGGATGTATAGGCTTCCAGTACTGTGTCACTAACCACATCGGAAGCATCGTGCTGATTATTCAGGCTCAAAAGAGCTATGCGGTAAAGATCCTTGTATACAAGGGAATAAAGTTCGGCGAAAGCGTCGGCGTCCCCGTGCTGTGCTTTTTTTACGCACGCGGCAAAGTCAATGCTCATTGTAGTGTATCACCTCTGTGATCCGCCATTGCAGATAAACGGATCTACAAGCACACCGCATCGATATTTTTTTCTTCCTCTTTAAGTCCTGTCGTATATATAGTGTATTTCGGCAGACGTTTTGTTGCATCACAAATCAAGATTTGTATATATGCACAAAATATTGGTATATTGTTTGTGAAACGTTGACAAGAAATTGTCATTTTGAGGAATGAAAGCGGTCTGATATGATCCTTCTGCAAGCAGCGGGATAGTTTCGGCGCCGTATCGCGTTATCTCTCCGACAGCTTATCGGAGAATATATTCGTTTTTTATTTTACCATAAAATTATATTTTTGCCAACAGATATACGATATTTTAATTAAATTGTCATCTTGTCGGGGAAAGATCCCGCACGATCTATTTTTCAAAAGATTCGTATCAAATATGTTATTTTGACTTGCAAGAACAGAAAAGATGTGCTATAATACAATATAGTTTGAACAATATCATCCGAAAGGCAGTAGTTATTATGGATAATTTTCATGAATATCTTGTGGCAAAAAAAAGCACCGGAGCCGATACCGCAAAAAAGGCGGGGCTGTATCTCGCAGCCGTGCTGATAGGTCTGGTGCTTGTATTGTTTTTGTCGGTGTTATTCCCGATAAATTTCGCTCTTGCCGGAGTACTTTTGTATCTGGCGTATTATCTCGCATCGGGGCTGGATGTGGAATATGAATATACCTTTACAAACGGCGATATAGATATCGACAAGATCATGGGCAAGCGGAACAGGAAGCGCCTTGTTACAGCATCGGTAAGGCTCTTTGACGCATTCGGCAGAATAGAAGACGCACCCGACCTCCCCGCCGGCACGACTATCGTCAAGGCATCAGACAACACGGGCGAAGGAGAATATTTCGCCGATTTCAACCACGAAAAATTCGGGAATATGCGCATAATCTTCACCCCCGATGAGGAAATGATAGAGAATATCGCGCATTTTCTGAAAGGAAATGTCCGCGCCGAGCTCAAGCGCCAGGATTTTCTGAAGAAAAGAGATACATGATATTTTAACCCGGCATATATACCGATATCTATATATAAGGGAGGACGATCCATGAACACCGTTAAAACAGGAAGCTGCATAGTTGAACGCGACCGTGCCGAAAAAAGCATCAAGAACCCCAAGTTCCTTTCCAAGTTCTTCTCCCCCCAGGAACTGAAATACCATATGAAAACACATTTCAGCGGCGACAGGATCGTCAAGGCATTCTGCTGCAAGCTCGCGTTCAAGCGTGCGATGGGCTGCAATTTCAACGGATGCAAACTTAATGAAGTATCGGTACTGGCAGACGTTATGGACGACCCCTATATAAGCCTGTCGGGAAATGCCAAGCTGAAATTCGAGCGTGAAAATCTCGGATGCTCGGTAAGTACCTGTTCAAGCAGGCATTCGGCTATGGCTGTTGTTATACTTTATTCAAAAAGCTGAAAAAAGGAGCTGTCCGCAATGACCAAAGATGAGATCATGACGCTCGTTGACCGTTCGCTGTTCGCGGTAATAGGCTACACCGATGAACAAGGCAGACAGAATGTCCGCAAGGTATTCTGTGTATGGCACAAAGGACTCGGGCGACATCTTATCTCAACAAACACGAGCTCGGCTCATGTACAGAGCCTTATGAAAAACGGCAATGCCTGTCTGTATTTCTCCGATGATGAAGCATTCGAGGGGCTTTGTCTGTTCGGAAGGGCGGATGTGCGCTTTGAACGTGAATACAAGGAACTTCTCTGGAACGAAGGCGACGAGAAATATTATCCCGGCGGCATAGACGACAAGGACTACTGTATCCTCGAATTTACGGCAGAAAGCGGAAGATTCTACCGCTATGACGGAAAAGGCGACCTGACCGCATCCGATATCGCCGGATATGATTCCGGCAGAGAATACAGAAACGGTTATGCCGGATGCGAGAATAAATGAAACGATACACAGAACATACTCTGCGGCAGGATGTGCACCATACATCCTGCCGCAGTTTTTTATTTTCACAGTTGCAAACGTCTGTCCGATATGCTATACTTAAATTGATTTTTTATTAAAAAATTTCTGATTATTTCCGAACTGCGGGCAGCTATAAGCACACAATATAATAATTTTTATGCAAAAAATGCCGCAGATCCGGCAATAGCTCGAATTTACAAAAAGTTCATAATTTTAAATGATAAATTTCCGCTTCCCAAAATGTGTATTATACAGAAGCGGAAAAAACAGGGGGATATCTCAATGACAGATGCGCAGTTTAATGACGCGCTGCGGAAGATGATGTCGGGAGACAGACAGGGTCTCGCCGATATCTACAACGAGTATTACAAGCTCGTCTATTCCGCGGCACTTTCGGTGACCTGCTGCCGGGCGGACGCAGAGGACGCCGTGTCTGATCTGTTCGTAAAGCTGTGGCTCGGTGTATCAGGCGGCAAAATAAAATTCGATCCCGACAGACAGGGGCATAAGCGCTGGCTCGCTGTCTGTGCGAAGAATACCGCCGTGAACATCACACGCCGACGCAGAAACGAAGAATCGCTCGAAGCCGGCGACAGCGATCAGCCTGCCGCAGCCGAGCCCACAGACACGAAGCAGGAAAGTGAAATGCTCACGAGCGTGGAGCTGAAGGATGCACTCGGAAAGCTTGCCGAGGGCGAACGAATGGTCTTCCACCTGAAGCATTTCGCAGGCTATACGCTCAGAGAGATCTCCGAGATACTGTCTATCCCCCCCGGAACAGCCGCATCACGATGCCGGAGCGCCGAGGAAAAGCTAAGATCACTTATGAAGGAGGCGTTCATGTATGAATAACAGACCGGATGATATCTACGGCATCGACAAGGACGCCCTTTTTGACAGGATCAACAGCACTATCGACGCACACACCTCAGAAGATGACGACTTTTCCGCTTTTGAGATCGGTTTTGAGGATACCGAAGCATCCCCCGCAGAAAAAAGACCCCGCATTTCCGTTTCAAGATTCCTTTCAGCCGCCGCAGCCGTGCTTGTTTTCGCAGTGGGCGTACCGCTCATGCTCATGCTCGGAAAACAGAACGGCATCGCAAATGAATCGGCTCCCGCATCCCCCGCAGCCGATGAAGCCTATAAGTCTGCCGAAGCAGAAGAGACGGCAGCCTTCATGGAAGAAGCAGCTGAGGAGGAATACACCAACAGCACTGCCCTTCATTTTCCCGCCTCTGACGGCTGGGATTACACCAATGTTTCGGTATCCGATGCCGATGTGAACTATGTTGAAGAAAACTATAACGTAATGATAAAAAGGCTGAAAAGCAAAGGCGATCTGTTCTCGGAGGACAATGTGCTCGACAGCACGGATTTCTTCCTTGACTGCACGATAGCCGATGCCGAGATCAGCACCGACGGCGATACCGTATACTATACGGTGAACCCCATACACGTTGTTTCCGACACCGATATCACCCTTGAAGAAAATACGGTCATCATCTCAGAGACCCCATATTTCCTCGAGGTAGGCAGAGAATATCTGCTGCCCGTAAAAAAAGAGAATGATACATTCGTTATTGCCGACAGATCCTCGCCGCAGATCAGGATAACACCGGACAGACTTGTTGTCTTCCACAACGGCTGGTCTGAGCTTTGCGAGGACGGCACACACGTTGAATTCACACAGGCACTGCCCGATGATTTCTTCTATGACCGCATGAACATCACCGCCGAAAGCAGCCTTGAAAAGCTCTTCGACGCCTACTTCAGGAGAAAATGATCTCCACGAAAGGAAGTATCACTATGAAAAAGAATATAATAAAGATATACGCGCTCCTCACTGCTTCGATACTCGCACTTTCCGGCTGCGGAAACGCCTCCGAGTCCGCCGCTCCCACAACCGCAAATGAAACAGGTGCAAATGCCGGATACACAGCCGATAACTATGACAGTGCTCCTTCCCACAAGAAACAGGAAACTCCCGCTGCTGCCGAAAAAGCCGATAATTCCAAAAATGAGGCAAACGGAGCAGTGATGCCGGAATACGAATACAGCGACAGCGCTGAAGAATATATAGACTACATCGAAGAGCCTGCCGAACCGCCAGTAAACAGCGAGGAATATTCCGAATTTACCGAGAACGCTTTCCTTTCGGTAAAGGAAGCTCCCCTCTCCACATTTTCGGCAGACGTCGATACCGCTTCCTATACCAATATCAGAAGACTTCTCAACGACGGTATGTACGTTCCCGAGGATTCCGTAAGGATAGAAGAGATACTCAACTATTTCAGCTATGAATATCCCGATCCGAATCACGGCGAACCCTTCTCCGTAACAACAGAACTTTCCGCCTGCCCGTGGAACGCCGATCATCAGCTCATGCTCGTCGGCATCAAGGCGGATGATATGATGAAGGATGACCATATCGCATCCAATCTCGTTTTCCTTATAGATGTCAGCGGCTCTATGAGTTCTCCTGACAAGCTCCCTCTCGTACAGACAGCGTTCAATATGCTCGCCGACAGGCTCGACGAAAACGACAGGATATCCATAGTGACCTATGCAGGCAGTGACAGCGTTCTTCTCGACGGCGAACCCGGCAGCAACAAGAACCATATCTGCGATGTGATCGACAGTCTCGAATCGGGCGGCTCGACAGCAGGCGCAGCAGGCATAATCACAGCATACGATATCGCCTCCCGCAATTTCATAGAGGGCGGCAACAACCGCATAATACTCGCTACAGACGGCGACCTCAATGTAGGGCCTTCCTCCGTGAATGAACTGACCACGCTCGTTGAGAACGAGCGCGACAAGGGTATATTCCTCTCCGTGCTGGGATTCGGCTCGGGCAATTACAAGGACGACCGCCTTGAAGCTCTCGCAGACAACGGCAACGGCAATTATTCCTACATAGACTGCATCTCCGAGGCGAAGAAGGTGCTCGTTGACGAAATGAGCTCCACACTTGTGACCGTGGCAAAGGATGTCAAGTTCCAGGTCGAATTCAACCCCGCAAACGTATCGGAATACCGTCTTATCGGCTACGAGAACCGCGCTCTCGCAAACAGGGACTTCAACGATGATACCAAGGACGCAGGCGAAGTCGGTGCAGGCAGCACAGTGACAGTCCTCTATGAGATAGTTCCCGCAGATGCAGCTGACGACTATACCCCCGAATTCCGCTACAGCGACAACGAGAAAGCAAATATGGAACCCGAGCCCGCAGCAGTAGGCGAGCACGCAGACGAGCTCCTCACCGTGAACATCCGCTGCAAGGCTCCCGATGCAGACGAGAGCAAGCTCTATGTATACCCCGTAAAAAAGAGCATATACCGGGACAGGATGCCCAAGAACCTCAATTTCGCAGCCTGCTGTGCAGAATTCGGTATGCTGCTCAGACACAGCCGCTATTCCGGCACATCGAGCTATGAAAGGATAGCAGATATGCTCAAGGAATACAACTATGAAGACGACGAATACAAGGCAGAATTCGGACTTATGGTAAGACTCGCATCGAGGATGTGACGGATATGGAGCATTTCCCGATATTACAGGAGCTGACGGAATCGGACAGCGCAGTATTTGCAGTTATAGGTATAATAATTGCATCGGCAGTATCATATAAGCTACGCGAACCGAAAAAATGCCTTTATGCGGCGCTGCTCTGTGCAGCGGCATACATCATATGCGAGATCACGGTGAATATCACCCACAGTTATCTTCCCGAGCTTATCGCGCTGTTCATCGGAACAGCGTCGATAGGCGGGGCGTTCGGAGCTATGATAACAGCAGCTGTGCTTGCGGTCCGCAGAAAAAATATGTGAAAAAAGATATAAATATAAAAAAGAACGGCAACACCAAAAAATTGCCGTTCTTTGATTTATAAACACTCGTATATCTATCTGAGAGTTTTTAAGTATTCCTTATGCTCATCGGTCACCCGATAGCTTTCCACTGCCTTCTGAATGGCTTTCTTATGCACCCATTCGTCGAGACGG
>JAILFE010000339.1 GCA_024697725.1 Oscillospiraceae bacterium | reverse complement strand
CAGTATTCCTTCTTCGATGAAATGGCTCAAAAGCATCTCTGCTTTGAAATCTTTCACAGATTTGAACCTCTGACTTTGTGCGTTGTGACAATCTTGAAAATGAGTTGCCTACTTTTGCTTGACAGAAACAATGACTTCCGGTTTGTTGACATACAACCTGTGCCATGCTATAATTGATGATAAGTTATATCGTGATCTGCGGGGGAATGAACATATGAGAGCTAAAAAGTCAAGACGCGGCAAAAAAGTATTCCTGATAACGGCCTGTGTTTTTGTCTTGTTTCTGTCAATGACATTTTTTATGAACAGGATACTGTCAGCAAAAGAAATGCAGATGCTCAGAGATGCAGGGTATTATGATCCCGTCTCTGTCGGAGAGTATTCGCTGAATGTATATGAGTTCGGGAATAAAAACGGCAGACATACATTTGTCGGGATCTCGGGCAGGGGAGTAGTCGATCTCAGTGTCAGGATGCACCGCTTTATGGACGGTCTTGCAGATGAGAACAGGATAGTGCTCGTTGACCGTGCAGGCTATGGGCTCAGCGATGATACGAAGATACCTCAGACACTTGAAACCGTAGTGGATAACTACCGCACCGCTCTGAAAAATTCGGGTATCGAAGCGCCTTATATACTTCTCCCGCATTCATTGGGGAGCGCTTATGCAACATACTGGGAAAGCATATATCCCGAGGAGATAGAAGGCATAGTTTTCCTTGACGGGACACGGCTTAACGGAAAATGCGATCTTTCGGAAGGCGATGCCATGATGAATAAGATCGGTATCGCTGCAAGTCGGATGGGGATGATAAGACTTGCGAAGTCATTGCTGTTAAAGTCTGAGATCCCGGGCATGAATTATACGGATGAACAGCGGAAGTATTCGGAAGCGCTGAATCTGCACAACAGATTCAATCATGCTCTTTCCTATGAAGAGGAGCATTCAAACGAAATATGCGATGCCGCATTTAATGAGATGAAGCAGAATGATGTTCCGAAAGTCTATATCAGTTCATCCTTTGGATTTCAGACCAAAGAAGAAATTGATGAGATGCTGGAGTGGGATAAGCGTGAATGTGAATTCAAGGGCATGAAGCAGCCGAGGTTTGTGGCTGATGCGGATTATATAAAAAATTATCTTGATACCGAATTCAAGCCGTATATTGATAAGCTTGGCAACTGCGAGCTTGTGCTGCTGCCGGGGATACACTGCATATATGACCAGCGTCCCGATGATGTTGCCCGTATCATCAAAGATTTCATTGACAGACTTGACGGAACGGAAGAATAGGTAAATATATTAAAAGGAGATAAGAAAATGATAATAAAGCGTACAGATGAAGCGGACAGCAGGATAGGCAGATTCATCAATGAAGAATTCACTTCCTATGCCGAAGATAGCGATGTTAAACTTAATTACGAGGAATTCTGTTTTGCCGCAGAAGACGATGACGGCGCGATACTGGGCGTTATCACAGGCCGTGCATACTATAACGAGGTGCATATAGGCGATCTTATAATACATAAATCCCACAGGAAATGCGGGCTCGGGAGCAGGCTCGTCACAGCGGTCGAGGAAGCATACCGCAATGCGGGATATGAAAAGATCACGCTTACGACTTTTGGTTTCCAGGCACCGGGATTCTATAAGAAGCTCGGTTATGAAGTTGAATTTGTCCGTGAAGACAAGGACCCTAAACTGACCAAGTATTTCTTGATAAAGCAGATCGGATAAGAATACGCTCCGGCGCAGAATATCTTTGCGGGTACCGGTTTTATGGGGGCAATATGTATGAGATATGTAGTATTTGATGTGGAAACGCCGAACCGTTACAACGACCGCATGAGCGCGATAGGCATCACGGTCATCGAGGACGGTGCTGTAACAGACTCGTTTTTCTCGCTCGTCGATCCTGAAACGCATTTCGATCATTTCAATACGAAGCTCACGGGCATAAGCGCCGAGTCGGTGATAGGAGCGCCGGCTTTTCCGAAGCTCTGGGAGCAGATAGAGCCGATAATGAGCAGCGGCATCCTTGTGGCGCATAATGCCGTTTTTGATATGAGCGTTCTGAAAAAGTGTCTTCTAAATTACGGCATAGTATGGAAAAGCACTGCCAAATATCTTTGCACCGTACAGGCAGGAAGGCGTCTTCTGCCGGATATTGAGCATAAGCTGGATGCTATGTGCGGGTATTACGGCATCTCTCTCGATCATCACAAGGCGGACAGCGACAGCCGTGCGTGTGCGGAGATACTGTTAAGATATATGGAAAGCGGTGCGGATATCAATTCCTTTATACGCACCTATCGTCTTACATAATGCCGGAAAGTTATCCGACATACAAAAAACACCGGAAAGCAGCCGATGTGCTTTCCGGTGTTATTGTTATTGGTGATATTGATCCCGATATCAGCCCCCGCTTGTGGGGATGTAGGGAATGATCGCACTTGCGAGCGCGTTGACGGGCATAGTCTGGAGCCAGATCTTGCCGGGGCCTGTGATCTTTGTGTTGAACAGACCTTCGCCGCCTGCGATGATGTTGCCGAGACCCTTTACCATTTCGATATCTATCGAGCAGGTAGCTTCCATAGCTGCAAGATAGCCTGTATCAACAAGCATTGTCTCGCCCGGAGCAAGGTTGTATTCAACTGTGCCGCCGTTGATCTCGAGGAATACGAGACCCGAGCCTGTGAACTTCTGCATGATGAAGCCTTCGCCGCCGAAGAAGCCTGCGCCGATCTTCTTCTGGAAGAAGATCTCGAAGTTAACGCCCATCTCGTTTGCGAGATATGCGCTCTTCTGAGCAACGATAGGTGTGGAAGATACATCATATGCAACGATGTTGCCGGGGAACGAGGATGCAAAAGCTATCTCACCGTTGCCGCCCGATGCTGTATATGTGTTTCTGAAAATGGACTCGCCTGTAACAGCGCTCTTAGCCATTTTGCCGAGTGCTCCGAGAACGCCCTTTCCGCCGCTGCCGAGACCGGTCTTCATTTCCATTGTGGAGGTCATCCACGACATTGCACCCTTCTGACATTCTACGGATTCACCTGCGCTGAGCTGGCAGATGAGCACCGGAAGAGGAGCATTTCTGACTTCGTATTGCATGGTTCAAAACTCCTTTGCATTAAAGATTCCGATATTTTCGGTCGATCTATAGTCAGCGACACAAGAAATTGCACATCCGGTCAAGCAAACCTTTGCATATATGAGGTCCGTGCAGGCTGAATACAGCAATTTCAAAGTCGATTACTATACATAACCATGTTAAAATTATATTACATTTCAGATATCCTGTCAATTATATTTTTTAACAATTTTAAAACCGATATTTTTACATAATATACAAAAAATGTGTGCTGTAATCGGTACCTTTTTTAAGAAATTACTCTTTTTGTGCGCTTTGATGCCTGTAAATATGCTGTTGACGGTTGTTAAAAAATATTCACCGGAATATTAATAAATATGACTGTACTATTGTGGAAAGTTACAAATCAGCAACAGCCGGAACGCGCTGTTTCTAGGTTTTTGACATTGATTTGAAAGCGCTTTTCTGGTATAATCTAATAAGTTGATAAGATCAAATCCATGAACGGAGCGGCATTAATGTCTGACAAAAGCACGGCATCACCTTCAAGGCGCTTCAACCGCCTTATGACGAGGCTCGGAGCGCATTATTCGATCATATGTTCATATCTTTTCCGGCACACTGCCGCGGCTGCGGTCACGGCGGTGCGTACTGCTGCATCTGCATCGGTGCGCAGAAAAGGCAATGACAGCGAAGAAAAACAGCACCGCACGGCATTCTCGGTGATAAAGGCGCTTATATTCCCCGTGATATGCGTGACTGCATCGGCAGTTGTGATATACAGCGCCGCCGGGGTGGAATATGTCGTGGATGTCGAATTTGACGGCGAGAACATCGGCACGGTCGCGGGCGGAGAGGTATTCGATTCCGCACAGAAGATGTTCTCCTCGCACGGCGAATACCACACGGCGCGTCTGAAGCTGCGCCCGATGAGCTCATCCGATGTGCTTATCGGCGATACCGAGCTTCTGAGGAATATGGAAGCGCATATTACCCCGGAGCAGCCCGAGCCCGCAGAGGAGATCGTTCCCGATACCGACGGCGGAGAAAAGGCGTCCGAGGGCGAAGAGCCCGCCGCATATGCGGTATATGCCGATAAAAAGCTCATAGGCATAGTGGACAGCTGCGGCAGGATAGAGGAGTATCTCGAACGTCTGAAAAGCCCGTATGAAGGCAGGGAAGGCATCGACAGGGTGTTCTTCGACAAGGATATCACCTTCGAGCCGAGAGTGGATGTCCCCGAAAAGTCGCTCGTGAGCGAGGATGATGTGATATCGGTGCTCTCGGGGAACGAATCCGAGCCGGTATACTATTCGATAGTTGACGGCGACACGCTCTACAAGATAGCGGACAAGCTCGGGATAACGCTTGAAGAGCTCAGAGCCTGCCGCGCCGTATACAACGGTAAGGAAGTCACGCTCGGCGACAGCATACATACCGATACGGTGATAGAAGTACAGAACTTCGCGCCGTTTTTGTCGGTGGAATACACCACGCGGACCGAATACGAGAGAGCGCTGCCCTGCGAGGTCGTCGAGATGACAGACGAGACATACTTCGAGGGCGAAGAAGTGGTCGAAAGCCCCGGCAGCGACGGCATATCGGAGGTATACGCCGAGCTGACCTACCGCGCTTCCCGCAATGAGGAAGGTCAGACCGAGATCATGGCGGTGCATCAGAAGGTGCTGAGGGAGAACGTAATCACAGCGCCGAGCGCAAGAGTGGTCATAAAAGGCACGAGAAAGCGCGGGGTGTTTTTCGCGGAGGCGGGTACTCATCCCGGCAGCGGAGAATACTTCTGGCCGGTCGAGGGCGGATATATCTCATCGCCGTTCGGCGGAGCGCGTCACCACAAGGGACTTGACATCGCAGCGCCCTACGGAACGCCTATCTATGCGGCATCGGACGGAACGGTCACATTTGTCGGTTCGGGCTGGTGCGGGGGCTACGGCAACTGCGTCAAGATACAGAACGACGACGGCTATTTCGTGATATACGCCCATATGTGCCAGACACAGGCAGAGGAGGGCGCACACGTCACCGAGGGCGACGTTATCGGATATGTCGGAAGTACTGGCGATTCGACGGGAAATCATCTGCATTTCGAGATAAGCAAGGAGGGTCTTTACTACGACCCGCAGGAATTTGTGACACAGGATTAGTAACGCTGAAATAAAAAAGAAGAAAGGATAATGATCCTTTCTTCTTTTTTTATTCAGCAGGCTCTGCGTAGCAAAAAGGTATTTCTATCGCGCCTGCTCCAAAGCGGTCATTTTATTTCTTAATGAAAAGTATCACAGTCATCATCCCGAAGCACCAGATGATAAGTATCGAGATCACTATCTTCAGCGGCGCGGGGAGCACTTTGCCGCTGTCCTTGTCGAATATGGTCGGCTGCTTTGCGGTGAGCGCGGTGACAGGCTCTGTTTCCGGCGGAAGAGTGACTGTCGTTTCCGGAACGGTCACGGTCACGGGCTCTGTCTCGGTGACCGCGGCAGTGGTCTGTGTGGCGGTCTCGGTCTGTATCTCTATCGTGAGATCGGCGGCATTGCTGATCGTTTCGGATTCTGTGCCGGAGCGTGAGGTGGTTTCGGTATCACCTGAGGAGATATCGCTCTCGCTCCCGGAACTGTCGGAGCTCTTTGTCTTTCTGCCGTGTATCACAAGGAGCGATACCGTGCGCGGAGGCATCGTGAGCGAGAAGGAGTTGCCCTCGGCTGTGAGAGTATCGGCGATGCGCGTTATCCTCGGTGAATCTCCGGTTATCGTGTATTCCTCGGCTGTCTCGTATCTTGTCGAGGAATCGAGCTCTATCGTGAACTGCTTGTTATCGCGGGCGTTCTTGTTGGTGAGTATGAGCGTTATCTCGGAATTGTCGCCGTTGTGCTGTGCGGCATAGCAGGAGCTCATGCTGTCGCCGCCGTTGTCGGAATAGAGCAGCTCGTTGCCGAACCGCGAGCCGTTCCCGTCGTAATTGCGGAAGAGCGACAGCGCCGCGCACTGGAAGCTGCTGTCATCATCGGGCATCAGGCAGGCAAGGTATACTCCGTTTTCGGCGAATATCCCGAGAGCGTCCGTCTCGGCGATGCATCCGCTGATATTGTCACCGCCTCCGAAGCTGTATTCCGAGAACGAGAACTTTGTCCCGGGGTAGTATTCGTCTATGACATTCTTCAGATACGGTATGAAAGGCATATATTCGCCGTAGGCGGAATAGAGAGCGCTGTCTTCGATATATGTCTCGTCCCAGAGTGCACGGGGAGCCTGAAGCCTGTAGGTATCGGCAGAGCTTCCGGAGGTGTTCAGTATGCTGTTCCCGGAGCGGTCGGTCGCAGAGGTGTAGAAATGCGTATCGAACACATCGAGCAGCCGCACGCCCGCAGCCTCGCCCGATTCGCGCATATTCCGCAGGTAATATCCCGCAAAGCCGTTATCCGAGAAAAAGCTGCCGTTAAGATCGACACACGCCCCGACGCCGCTGAGTGACGGACCGAATATCATTGCGGAGCTGTCGAGCTGCTTGACCGCCTCGGAGAGTTTGGCTGAATTTCTGGAAAACTGCGAGGGGTCGAGCTCT
>JAILFE010000316.1 GCA_024697725.1 Oscillospiraceae bacterium | reverse complement strand
AAATGGCTCAAAAGCATCTCTGCTTTGAAATCTTTCACAGATTTGAACCTCTGACTTTGTGCGTTGTGACAATCTTGAAAATGAGTTGCCTACTTTTGCTTGACAGAAACTTTTTTGTCAGTACATATTGAAAATATCGGAATTACATGGTATAATTGTATTGATATAATAAATAACGGAGGTACAAGCATATGTTCAATGATATTTTCATGGATCTGCAGAACGGGAACGACGTCCGCGGCTCTGCGATAGGCACTGAAAAAGAAAAACTCACTCTTACGCCGGATATCGCGGAATTCATCGCTGCTGGATTTCTCTCCTTCCTCACCGAAAAGACCGGAAAGACAGCCGATAAGCTCAGTATCGGCATAGGTCACGACAGCAGACTTACCGGCGAAGCGATAGCATCCGCAGCGGCAAAGGGGCTCGGAGAAGCATCGGTGTATGACTGCGGCATGGTATCCACACCCGCGATGTTCCGCTCGACAGTGCTCAAAGGCACCGATTTCGATGCGGCTATCATGATAACCGCAAGCCATCTCCCGTTCAACCGCAATGGCATGAAATTCTTCACCAAGGAAGGCGGTCTAGAACATGACGAGCTGACCGATGTGCTCAGACGCGCACTTTCCGAAGCCGAGAAATACGGCAGTGCAGACTCCGAAAGGATAGTATCTGCCGGAAAATACCCCGTATCCTGCGGAAAGCGTGAGAAGACCGATCTCGTCAGCCTTTACTGCGAGGCTATGCGCGAGATCATAATCAATGAGGTGGCGGCAGAAGATCGTGAGCATCCGCTGAAAGGACTGCATATCGTAGTCGATGCAGGCAACGGAGCAGCCGGATTCTTTACCGACAGGATACTCGCTCCTCTCGGAGCAGACACATCCGGCAGCGTTTTCCTCGATCCGGACGGGACATTCCCTAACCATGTCCCCAATCCCGAAAATCCCGCTGCCATGGATGCGATAAAGAAAGCTGTCCTTGATGCGAAGGCCGATCTCGGTGTTATTTTCGACTGCGACGGCGACCGCGGCGCTGTGGTATTCTCGGACGGTACAGAGGTCAATAGGAACACGCTTATCGCGCTGCTGTCGGTCATAGTCGCTGAGCGCGAAAAGAACGCCGTTATCGTCACCGACTCCGTGACATCGGACGAGCTTACCGATTTCCTCGAAAACAAGCTCGGACTTACACATCTGCGCTACAAGAGAGGTTACAAGAACGTTATAGACAAAGGCATAGAGCTCAACCGCGAAGGTAAAAGCTGTCCTCTTGCTATCGAGACCTCGGGGCACGGCGCATTCAGAGACAACTATTTCTCGGATGACGGCGCGTATCTCAGTGTGATGATAATATGCCGTCTTGCAAGGATGAAGCGCGAGGGCAAGGAACTGTCGTCGCTTATCGCCGATCTGAAACAGCCCGCAGAGGCTCGTGAGGTACGCTTCACTATCGTCAATGACGAAAATGACAGCCGCGATTACAGACAATACGGCACCGATGCGCTCGAAGCCTTCAATGCATTTGCCGGGAGCGATCCGCGTTTCAATATCGTAACGCCTAATTACGAGGGCGTGCGCATAGCATTCGATGACGAAGAAGTCAAGGGCTGGCTGCTTCTGCGCAAATCACTGCACGATCCCGTTATGCCGCTGAATCTCGAATCGGAGAAGAAGGGCGGCACGGATATCATATATGACAGACTTGCTCCGTTCCTCAGCAAATGGACACGCCTTATAGCCAAGTGATAATACTACTCCCTGAAAACATAGAAGACCGCACCCGCTGCAGATCGGAATGCAGCGGGTGCGGTCTGTTTTTCGGTCAATTACATCAGCACGCCTGTGCTTCGCAGGCATCAGCTTCTTCATCCTGATCCCTGCGTGCATGGCAGAGCCTGTAATAATCGCCCTTTTTCGCCATAAGTTCCTCATGAGTTCCGCATTCGGTTATCCTGCGGTCGGATATGTACATTATCTTGTCGCAGTTCCTTATGGTCGAGAGCCTGTGTGCGATGATGAACGATGTCCTTCCTTTAAGAAGTCTGTCAAGACCCTGCTGGAGCATCTTTTCGGTCTTTGCGTCGATAGAGGATGTAGCCTCATCGAGCACAAGTATCTTCGGGTCGCTGATAAGTGTTCTCGCAAATGCCAAAAGCTGTTTCTGTCCCTGTGAAAGCATCGTGCCGCTCTCATTTATAACAGTATCATAGCCCTTGGGGAATTCACGTATGAATTCATCCGCGCGTACCGTCTTACAGGCGCGTTCTATTTCCTCCATAGTGGCATCGAGCTTGCCGTATCTGATATTGTCGGCGATAGTTCCGCTGAATATCACGCTGTCCTGAAGCATTATGCCCATTTGCGAACGAAGCGAAGCGAGTTTCACATCTTCTACATTATATCCGTCGATGAGCACTGCGCCGTTCGTAACGTCATAAAAGCGCGAGATCAGATTTACGATCGTCGTCTTGCCCGCTCCCGTAGGCCCTACCAGAGCAACGCTCTCTCCCTTGTTCACCTTAAATGAGAGATCCTCAAGAACGGTCTTGCTCTCGTCATAGGAGAAGGTGACATTCCTGAATTCCACATTTCCTTCGATCGTCGGGAGTTCGACAGCGTTCTCCTTGTCATTCACCTTGACGGGCTCATCGAGAGTTTCAAATATTCTTTCAAGATATGACACTGAATTCACGAAATTATTGAACATATTCGCCAGATTCATGATCGGCTGCCAGAAGCGCGACGCATATCCGCCCATAGCCACGATAGTACCGAGCGATACCGATGCAGGACCTATTATCAGAAGTCCGACAAAATATATCGAAGCGCTTATTACCGCAGATATTGTATCAACTGTCGGCCAGAGCAGGTTATTGTATGTGACCGCTTTCATCCAGTCCTTGCGGAACGCCTCTGAAAGTCCCGCGAATATCTCGGAATTTTCCTCCTCACGGACAAAGAGCTGTGTTACTCTCGCTCCGACTATGCCCTCGTGCAGGTATGCATTCAGATTGGAGCTTTTGTTCGAGACAGCCTGCCATGCTCTGCGCTGACCGTTCTTGATAACGAGTATGAATGTCATCAGAAACGGCACGCCTGCCAATACCACGAGCGCCATCCGGCTGTCCATTGCAAACATGAATACAGTGATGAACAGCAGATTGAATATATCGAGTATTACATTGATTATCCCGTTTGAAAGCGTATCGGAAACACTGTTAACATAGTTTATTATGCGCACAAGTATCTTTCCGTGCGGACGGCTGTCATAATATTCAAACGAGAGCCTCTGAAGATGTTCGAAAAGGTCGCGTCTGATATCATAGATTATATCCTGCCCGACCTCGGTCATTATCTTTGAACGGACCGTCGAGAATATAACGTTCACCGCGATAGTCAGCAGCAGCAGGACTGCCGAGATAATAAGTCCGGGGATATCCTTCTGCGGTATATTCGTATCTATCGCGTGCTGTGTTATCACGGGAGCGAAAAGTCCCACTATCACCGCCGCCGCACTGAGGAGCAGTGCCGCAGCCATTCGTTTTTTGTAACGCGCAACGTATACCATCGCACGTTTGAAATGCTTTATGTCAAATGGCGTTTCAAGGCGCTCATCGACATCGAATTTATTTCTTGCCATAATAATTCACCTCTTATTCTGTTATTCTATTAATGCTGTTATTCTATGCTGCTCTGCTGGAGGCGGAATATCTCACTGTAATACCCGCTTTTGTTCCTGAGCAGTTCCTTGTGAGTCCCGATCTCAGATATCTTTCCGTTTTTCATTATTATTATCTTATCTGCATTCTTGACGGACGATATCCTCTGTGCAATGATTATCTTGGTGCATTTGAAATCGAGCTCATCGAGATTTTCCTGTATTGTCTTTTCTGTTTCGAGATCGACCGCAGAGGTCGTATCATCGAGTATAAGTATTGCAGGCTTTACAGCCAGCGCTCTCGCAAGAGATATCCTCTGCTTCTGACCGCCGGAAAGTCCGACGCCGCGTTCGCCGATTATAGTATTGTAGCCGTCGCCGAGCTCGTTTATGAATTCATCCGCATCGGAGCACTTCGCGCATTTTATTGTGTCCTCCTCGGGCATGTCGCTGTCACCGAAGGAGATATTCCCGTCTATCGTATCCGACCACAGCAGCACATCCTGCATTGCAACACCGATATTCCGGCGCAGTGTCTCCAGTCTTATGAAGCGGACATTCACGCCGTCAACAAGCACCTCTCCCTCATCGGGGTCATAAAGACGCGGTATCATATTTATGAGCGTTGTCTTGCCGGAGCCTGTCTCACCCATGATAGCGATCGTCTCGCCCGCTCTGATCTTAAAGCTAACGTTGTCAAGCACTTTTTTGTTGTCATATGAGAAGCTGACATTCCTGAATTCAACACTGCCCTTGAAATGCTCGGGCATCTGCATAGTATCTTCCCTGTCCTTGATGAGCGGGCTGGAATAATACACCTCGATCACCTTTGTGGCAGATGCCATGAATCTCTGCAGATCGTTTATCAGCGCTCCGACATTTCTCATAGGATTGGAGAGCGTCCATATAAGACTGCTGAATGCGACATATTCACCCATTGTGAGCCTTCCCGATATTACGAACAGACCGCCCGCGATAAGCTGTACGACCGAAAGTCCCTGTGCGGTCATCTCTATCATCGGGAAATATCTCAGCCATGTCATGGCAGCCGCTTTGTTAGCCGAAGCGTAATCCAGATTGTGATCGCCGAAAAGCCCTATCTCGTAATCTTCCCTTGCAAAAGCCCTTACCACACGGTTGCCCGCGATATTCTCCTGGGCTCTTGTGTTGAGCTGTGAGAGCTTTTCACGCAGGTTCACATATTTGGGACCGACGTCCTTGCGGAACACTCCGGATATGATGAATATCAGCGGGGTGAGCGCGAGCAGGCAGAGCGCCATGAGCGGATCGAGTATGAAAAAGTATATCGTTGTCGCTCCGAAGAGCACGATGCTTTCAAGAAGTGTCTTTATTATCCATGCGACAGTATGGCGCACCATATCGAGGTCGCCGGAAAGCCTCGTCATGATATCTCCCGTGCGGCTGTGATCGTAGAAGGACATATCCTGCTTCTGTACCGTGTCAAAGAGACGATCCCTTATTTTTGCAAGCATCCCCTGTGAACAGACCTCATACAGCATATTAGCCGAAAACTGTATCAGCGTCCTCACAACAGTGAAGATCACAAGCCCGAGGCACAGCATGATAAGCTTGTCTTTATGATTTGCAAGTTCATACGCGGCGTTTTCGCCATAAATAAATGAATCGACTATCTTCTGTCCGAATACAGGATTGAAAAGGTACATTGTCGTACCGGTGAGCGTAAGACAGAGGGCAAATATATACCGTCCTCTGTATCCTTTAAGATTGTTCCATATCCATCTTAGCTGAAACATGACCAAACCTCCTTTGATCTCACTGAACTTCTTCTCTTCCATTTTGATAATGTACAGATTATAGCACTATGGATATTCCCATGCTATAAAAAAACTACACAAAAAATTGTAAAAATCTATTTCATAGATCGCATTTACAGTTCTGTGGTTTATTGAAATTATATGTGAAAACCGCTTGTTATCGGATGTGATATACATCACTAAACGTTTTCGACAAATATAAAACTTCTCTTTTTTGCAATCGTAAAAATGCACAATAACTATTTTCTGCACCAGTTATACATTTCTGCCATGACCGAATACTGTACAAAGCACGCAGATATGGCGATAGCGGCGAATAATCCCTCTGTTTTGTGATATGTTTATTTGCATGATATACTGTTGATATATATTGTCCCTACATTATGCACAGATTTTTAACTGATTTTTCAGCAAATAAGAACAAGCCTCTCCGTTTCAGAAATGGTGCGGTTTTATCGATACACCTGCACATTTGTAGGAATACAAAAATGCTACGTAATATTTTGTACAATATGACGAAAAATCAACTGATTTATCTCACTATCTTCCAATTTTTTGGTTTTCCGGAAATAAATATAAATTACTCTTGAAATGGGCGGACATTGCGTGTATAATAAACAGAGCAGACAATACATTATACGGGAGGAATATAATATGCCAAATCCATATCTTCCGAACTGGGAATATATCCCCGACGGCGAGCCGAGAGTTTTCGGCGACAGAATATATATCTACGGTTCACACGACAAAGCAGGCGCGGATGCATTCTGCGACACTGTCCTCAAATGCTGGAGCGCACCGCTGAGCGATCCGAACAACTGGGTTTGCCACGGCGATATCTTCCGCACATTTGAACAGGACGGCCGTCCCGCAGATACCGACTGGACAGATGCAAGAAATCATCTCTTCGCTCCCGACGTAGTTGAAAAAGACGGGAAATACTATCTCTATGCATATATCGTAGAATCAAAGGGCTGTGTTGCAGTAGCCGACAAGCCCGAAGGCCCTTTCAAGCTCATATCCCGGTATAAATATACCATTCCCGACAGCATCTGCTGCAACGGCTGGTTCATCGACCCCGGCGTATTTGTTGACGACGACGGGAGAGTATACATCTACTGCGGCTATCAGAAGTCATTCATGGCAGAAGTTGATCCCGACAATATGTACGAGATCAAGGACAACACCTGCATAGAACATATCATACCCTGCGAACTGAGACCCGAGGACGGCTTTGACGAGGACGGCAAACTGTTCTTTGAAGCCTGCTCGATGCGCAAGGTAAACGGCACATACTATCTTATCTACTCACCCAAGCACTGCACAAGGCTTGCCTATGCCACATCGGACAAGCCCACCGGACCGTTCAGATACAGAGGATATATCATCGACAGCGGAGTCGATTACCCCGGCGGCAATGACCACGGCTCGATAATGTGCCTGAACGGACAGTGGTATATCTTCTACCACCGCATGACAAACGGAACGATCATGTCAAGGCGCGGATGTGTAGAAAAGATAGAGATACTCCCCGACGGTACGATACCGCCCGTTGAAGCGACATCTCTCGGATTTGAGGACAGTCTCGATCCCTACAGGATCACTCCCGCGGATATCGCCTGCGTACTCAAGGACGGCGGTATGATAACCGAAAGGAACATATTTGAACGCTATATCACCAATATCAAGGCTGGTACCGTTATAGGATACAAGTACTTTGATTTCGGCGATGACAACACAGGCTATGATATGGGATTCTCTGCACACATCGGCGGTGCAGGCACCGAATGCAAGCTGCATATCTTCATAGACGGATATGACGAAGAGCACGGCGGCACCGAGATAGGCGTATGCAGCATAGGACATGACAGCGGAATCGCCGAGACAACCGTAAAGTGCGTTACCGGCAGACATTCCGTATTCTTCAAGGCAACGACCGACCACACCGGCTGGATGGCTAAATATTTCGAGGGACGCGATCTCTTCGAGCTCAAGGAATTCGTATTCACAAAATAAGCACGGATACAGCACAAACTCAAGCCGCAGCATGACCGATGTACTGTCGGTCATGCTGCGGCTTTTTATATTATGAGCCGTCCGGAGCTTTATGTGCCGCGCCCTTTGCTGCGAGCCGCCTGTTCACATCATCCCTGACGAGCAGATACACCGCCGAAGCAGCCGGTATGCCTATCATCAAGCCTGCTGTCCCGGCGATACCCGCTCCCGCAAGCATGGCTGTCAGTATGACGAGCGGCGGCAGCCCGACCGATCTGCCGACTATACGCGGATAGATGAAATTATTCTCAAGCTGCTGCAGTACGGTTATGAATACCACGAACCAGAGCGCCTGTGACGGCCTTATCAGCATAAGCATGAGTGCTGAGGGTACCGTCCCGATGAATGCGCCTATCACGGGGATGAGAGCTGTCACGCCTATTATCACGGATATCAGCAGAGGATAATCAAAGCCGAATACCAGCATCCCTGCAAAGCACAATCCGCCGAGCACGGCCGCTTCTGTTATCTGACCGCAGATAAACCGAGAAAAGCATCCTGTAACAAGTCCCACGGTGCGTACATACGGACAGAACCTTTCCTCCGGAAGATATGCCCCGAGCACTCTCCCCGCGATCGATACGAACCTTTCCTTATCAATGAGCAGATATACCGATACCACTGCCGCGATCAGGGTATCAGCAACAGCGGTGAGCATACCCGATGTAAAGCTGTATGCCTTTTCTGCTATATGCGGTATGATATCCCCTGCCGCTCCGACAAGCTCCGAGATCATCTCTCCGAGAAGCTCGGTAAGGACATCGCGCTTTTTCATGCTTTCGGCATATCTTATGAAATTGCTGTAATACCCGTCAAAACTGTTCGCAAAAAGGCGTATGCTCTCTGTGAGCTGAGGCAGCACAAACGCCATAACAGCAGCTATGAGAGCAGCTATAGATACATATATCAGCAATACCGCAGCTATCCTTTTCTTCCTCTGGCTCATACTACAGAATATATTACCGATCAGCTCCTCTGCCGCCTTTTCGGGAGCATCGAGCACCGCAGCGATCACAGCACCGGCTGTCAGCGGAAGCAGCAGTCCCATGAGCCTTGCAGCGAAATGTATCATATCATCGAGCTTTACGATGAATGCTGCGGCGGCTGTGATGAGCAGGACAAAAAACACCATATCCTTCCTTGATTGTGTCATACCGATCATTTCCTTTGTCTGTATATTGGTATATGCTGATTATATGCCGAAAAACCGCTGTTATGCCAAGCAATTATCCAAAATGTGATGTTGATGTGATGTTGTGTAATTTGCAATAGCATCGTATACATATTTGTGCATTATGTAACAATAATACGCTCGTGGGTTGACAGTTTTCTACGTTTATGATATAATCGTGAAGTAATACAAATTCAGAGCCTCCAAAACGGGGCGGAAAAGGAGATCTCAATGTCACACTGGATAACAAATTCTGTTTTTTATCATATTTACCCTATCGGCTTTTGCGGATGCGAGAGGTTTTCTGCCGATATCTCACCCACAGGGACAGTATCGCGCATAGGAAAGATAGCTGACTGGATACCTCATCTCAGATCAATGAGCGTGAATGCGGTATATCTCGGACCTGTATTTCATTCCGTTTCGCACGGCTATGATACTATCGACTATAAAAAGATAGACCCCCGTCTCGGCACAAATGAGGACTTCTCGGCTGTCTGCAAGGCGCTCCATGAAAACGGTATAAGAATAGTACTGGACGGCGTTTTCAATCATGTCGGCAGAGATCACCCGGCTTTTCTCGATGTCAGGAAAAACAGGGACAGATCAAGATACTGCGGCTGGTTCAGGGGGCTCAATTTCGGCGGCAATTCTCCGTATGATGACGGCTTCGGCTATGAGGGCTGGAACAATTGCTATGACCTTGTAAAACTGAATCTCGACAATCCCGAGGTCACGGATATGCTCTGCGATGCAGTGAGCTACTGGATCGACGAATGGGATATAGACGGGATACGCTTTGACGCCGCCGATTGCCTGACATATGATTTCATCAAAAAGATCCACTCCCTTACACGCTCAAAAAAGTCAGATTTCTGGCTCATGGGCGAGATAATACACGGCAATTACAAGAACTGGGTCAATCCCGATATGTTCGACAGCGTTACAAACTACCAGTGCTACAAAGGCATCTATTCCTCCCATAACGATCATAATTTCTTCGAGATCGCGCACAATATCGAATATGTATCGAATCAGTACGGCAATCTCTATCTTTACAACTTCCTCGATAACCACGATGTTGCAAGGATAGCAACACAGCTTAAGAATCCGGAGCATATCTACTGCTGCTATACTCTCATGTTTACTATGTACGGCATACCGTCGATATATTACGGCAGCGAATTCGGAATAAAGGGCGCAAAGGGCAAGGGAGAGCTTGCCGATGCTGAGATACGCCCCTGTCTCGATCTTGACGATATCCCGCACCGCAACGAAAGGCTCCTTAAGCATATAACCGCCCTCGGCTCGCTGAGAACTCGTCTCGAACCGCTCTGCACTGGCTCATACAGCAAAATGGAGCTTAAGAACTCCAGCTTCCTTTATAAGCGTGAAAAGGACGGGGAAGAGGTATATATCGCTCTGAACATAAACGACTCCGACTATACATTCAACTTCGGGACAAAATATGCACGCCTTGCCGACCGTCTCAGCGGCAGGCAGTTCAATGTCAGCAACGGGAATGCGTCAATAACAGTTCCCGCCAACAGCTCGATGGTGCTCGTTGACGACACGATGAAGACAGAAGCTCCAGAACCGGCTCCTGTTCCTGTTTCCGAACCTATTACAGAACCTTCTTCCGAACCTGCTCCGACACCCGCTCCTGTTCCCGCACCCGAACCGGAGCCGGCACCTGCTCCCGAAAACACAAACCGCACACCCTCCGCAGGGCTGCCCGCCGACAGGAAGATCGTTATAGGAGGCAGATACAGACACTTCAAGGGCGGCGAATATGTCGTTCTCGGAGTTGCAAGGGATCACGAGAGCTTTGAAGAACAGGTGGTCTATATACAGACACATGACAAGCCGATCACATGGGTAAGACCGCTGAAAATGTTCCTTGAAGATGTGAACGATCACGGAAATATCAAGCCGAGATTCACTCTCATTAACGACTGATGATGCAAATACCGCACAAAATGCTGCAGATGCGCGTTTTGTGCGGTATTTTTCTGATTTCGTGACTGTCCGGAGGAAAGCCGTTATCACAGCATGGGATTATTTTTTGTGAATTTTTTGAAATGATATTGCAAATTATCCGTGCTTATAGTATAATATAATATGGCAGTGTCGGTTTATGACACGGAAACGGAGAATTTGTTTTATCATGTATAATAAGAAATATAATAAAGGCTCTGCAAAATCGTCGGGATATGATAGGAAACGTCCTTCCGGCGGCGGAGAAAGAAAAAGATATGATGCTCCCGAAAGGAGCGCCGATGACGATATCTCCTCCGAAAGCACTAACGGGCTCATAATCGGCAGGAACCCTGTCATCGAAGCTATGAAGGCAGGAAGAGAGATAGATACGCTCTATGTCAATTCCGATTCGGGCGGCAGTATCGTGACTATATCCAGAATGGCAAGAGACCGCGGGATCGTCATAAAGAAGGTCAACGACGAAAAGCTCACGGCAATGTCACACGGCGCCGCTCATCAGGGGTGCATAGCCTCGGGCGCGTGTGCATCATATGTCACTGTTGAGGATATACTTGAAATATCACGCAAAAAAGGCACAAAGCCGTTTATAATCATATGCGATGAGATAGAAGATCCGCACAATCTTGGTGCAATAATCAGAACAGCCGATGCCGCAGGCGCAGACGGGGTGATAATCCCCAAGCGCCGCAGCGCATCTCTGAACTATACCGTTGAAAAGACATCCGCAGGTGCGGCAAGCTGGGTGCCTGTCGCAAGAGTGCCGAATATCCCGGCGGCAATAGATATGCTCAAGGATAACGGCGTGTGGATATACGGCACGGACGCTTCCGGTGAGAACTACACGAACGTTGCTCTTGACGGAGCCGCTGCTCTCGTGATAGGCTCGGAGGGATTCGGCATGGGAAGACTTGTGCGCGAAAAATGCGACTGTCTTGTCAGCCTGCCGATGCTCGGAAAGATAACATCACTTAACGCATCTGTGGCAGCGGGCATATTCATGTATGAAACCGTGCGCCAGCGCTCAAAGATTCAGAAATGAACCGACACATAATACGGGAGAATAATTCCGTACAGGATGCAGTTATATCGTCATTTTCAATGTCCGCAGCCGGCGCATAAATAGCCGGGAACGATACTGCGGATGCTTAACAAGGAGGACAAATCAAATTGTCTGAGGATCGTTTTTCAGTTGACGACATATTGAAAGAATACTCGGGAAAAAAGGCGGAGCAATCAGATATTGACCTTGATTCCATTCTTAATGGTACTCCTGTTCCCAGAAAGGTCTCGGAGATAAGTCCCGAGATGAGAGAACGCCGCCTGGATCTCATAAACCGTGAGATAATCAGCAAGGACTACGAGCATAAATATCTCGGTGAGGATTTCAAGGATGTCATCGAGGAGGAAAAAAGGCTGAGAGCCGAAAAGGAAGCCTACGAAAAGCAGAAGCAGGCTACAGCCGCTGCAGCCGCACTTGCGGCATCTGCACCGAAGCCGGTACCGGAAAATACCGCGCCATTCCCCGCTGATACACCAAAGCCGCTCATCCCGGATGAAAGAAGTCATGTTTCTCGTGAACCTGTTCCGCGGGAACCTGTCCCACCTGAACCTGTTCCATCTGAACCAGTTCGTCAGGATGCAGCCGCTAAGCAAATCCCCGAGGATATACCGCTTTCTGCCGCCGAAAAAAGAATGCTTGAAAAGCAGCGGGCAGCCGAAGAGAAAAAACAGCGCAAAAAGGCAGCTCGGAAAAAACACGGCAGGACAAATTTCGAGGACGACGAGGACGAGTTCCGCCGCAAATATGAATTTCTAAAAAGCAATGGGCTCGGAGTAAAGACCGAGCCGTCTCACCGTATGCCTCCAGACAAGGAGGATGCATTTGCCGCCGCAATGGAACAGGTTGACAGCGAGGCGGGAGCGGGAAGGACTTTCTCCGATAAAATGGAGGACAGCAGCTACCGCGACAAACAGAAAAACGGCAAAAGCACTGTAAAGATACTTGCAGAAAAACCGATAGACGAAACACCGAAGCCCGAGGAGAACGTCAAGACCTTTTCTGCGAAAAATGCCTTTCCATCAGCAAAGGGCTCGGTAAACGGCGATACACCGTCAAATACAGGTGAAATGCCGCTTTCGGCTCTCGACGGCGGCATCGGCGATACGAAGCCTATCAACGTGATCGGCGGGAGCATAACTATAGATGCCGAAAAGCAGAAGAGGCTCGAAGCAGCCGGGATAGATATCTTCGGCAAAATGGCAGATTCTTCGGGTGGTCCGGAGGAGATGACAAGGGCTATCCCTGCTCCTCTTGAAGGCTCATTCGGCTCTCATTCACCGAGAAAGCCCCATACACCGCCAATCGAACGCAAATCCATAACAGATATCGACCTCAAGCTCGATGACAAGATAATCCCGAATACTGCTCCGCTGAACTCCGATGACGAGCAGATGAAGCAGCACGAGATAAACGAGCTGAAGGAGCGCCGTAAAAACAAGATCAAGGACTTTGTATTCAAAAGCATGGATGACGATGACGAAGCGGCGATACCCGATCCCGATGATTCGGAGATCGAGGATTTCGAGACAATGGACGACGCCGTATCGGTCGCAACGGATATCGGACGGCTCAAAAAGAACATGATGCTGCGTCTGTCTATACTTTCTGTCTGTCTTGTGCTGTCGCTCCTGCTGACGGTATTGAATGAGAGCGGACGATTCGTCATATCCGATTTCCTGAATATGAAGACCCAGCCGGCAACGTATCTGTTTCTGAATACGATCATCGGCATCGTGGCTGGCTTTTTCTCATTCACGGTGATCTCCAACGGACTTTCCAAGCTCGTTGTGCTCCACCCCGACACCGATTCGCTTTCGGCAGTCGCATTCACGGCCTCTGTAGTTTCATCTATACTTTATCTTATGCCTTTTGCCGATACGAACCTTGTGCGCGGACAGGAGATACACGAATATATACCTCTCGGGATAGCGGCGCTGCTGTTCAATACTATCGGAAAGCTGCTCATCGTGAGCAGGACCGCGCACAATTTCAGCTTTATATCATCCGACAGTGAGCGCTGTGCGATATATACGATCACCGATGATGAAAAGGCAGAAAACTTTACACGCGGCGCACTCACTGATTTTCCGATGCTCACCGCCATGCGCAAGACCGAGATGATCTCCGATTTCATGAAGACATCCTATTCCTCTGACAGCACGGACAGGTTCTGCCGGCTCTTTACACCGATAATCATACTTGCAGCGCTTCTTATCGGAGTGCTCGGCGCAGCAACAGGAAAGGCGGAATACGGAACATCCTCGATATTCATAGGTCTGTCGGCATTCACGGGATGTCTGTGCCTGTGTTCCTGCTTTTCTATGATGCTGGTAGTCAATCTTCCGATGTACAAGGGGTCGAGAAAATATGCAAATCTCGGCGGCGCAATGATCGGCTTCGATTCGATAGATGAATTTTCCGACACGAACAGTATGCTCGCTGATGCTGCACAGCTCTTCCCCAAAGGCAGTGTATCGCTTTCGGCTATAAAGATATTCTCCGATACACGTATAGACGAGGCGATCGTAGAAGCAGCAAGCCTGACCAATCAGTCGTGCAGCATCATGATGTCAATGTTCTATGATATAATCGCGGGAAAGACAGAGATGCTCCATCCCGTTGAAAGCTATATCTATGAGGATTCAATGGGGCTCTGCGGCTGGATAAACAACAAGCGCGTCCTGCTGGGCAACCGCAAACTGATGATAAATCACAGCATCGATGGTATGCCTTCTCCCAAAAAGGAAGCGGAATACGTCGGCAGGAACAAGATACCCGTATATCTTTCGATCTCCGGCGAGCTCTCGGCGATGTTCATAATCGAGATAACGCCAGTTCCCGAGATAATAAAGGCACTGCACGATGCAGAAAAGCACGGTATCAAAGTGATACTCCGCTGTGTCGATGCGGCAGTGACCGTGCAGAAAATGGCAGATATCTTCGAGATATCCCCCGATACCATCAAAATGATACCCTTCAGACTGCATACCGACTTTGAGGAAGCTACCTCCTATGTTCCGAAACAGTCCGCAACACTTGCCTGCTCCGGCAGATTTGCTGCCTTTTCGGCACTTATAGTCGGCACAAAGAAGCTGCGCGGGACTATATCGGCGGGGCTTATCATACAGGCTATATCGATCCTGCTCGGTATACTGATCTCTGCCGCAATGGTACTGCTCAAGTCCTTCACCGAGCTTTCGGTGATGATGATACTGATATATAACCTGATATTCACTGGGATCTGCCTGATCTTAAATCTCTTTAAAAGCACATGATGATCTGCTGCATAAACAGTCAGCGACCTGGAAAATGCAATAGCTGATGTCATCGATAATAAAAATATCTGTGAAAACTAAAATGATCTTCACAGATATTTTTTTGCGCTCTGCGCCTGAAATTTGTACAAATTATACAACTCTGCACTCTCGGATGGGCTTTATTTCCACATATATGGCGTTTTCTGCACTTGACAAACAGTATATAGATGTGGTACAATGGGTTACAGATTGGTGACATATGAGTATAGTCAACGACGTTAGAAATTGCAGATCCAGTCAAGCAAAGCTTTGCATATATGAGCTTTGTGCAGAATGAATGCAGCAATTTCAATGTTGTTCACTTATAAAATCACTGTGCCATGTGATATTACTGCACAGAAGTCACGATTTTATTTACGGAGGTCTTGTAATTTTGGAATCTAAAATCTTACCCGGTTTCGGGACAATGGGCAAAAGGACTGTAAGCACGGCTATTGCAGCACTGCTTATGATGTCTCCCGCTTTTGAGTTTCCCGTATACGGGCAGGAAAGTGAAAATACTGCAAAACAAGCCGAGGTATCTGCATACCGCGCAAAAAGCGGATATATCTCAGATGAAAAGATAATATCGAACGGCTCTGAATCCACTTCGGACACAGTCACACTGAACTGGCTGCCGCTCCCCGGAACAGACGGCTACCGCATCTACCGCTTTTCCGAAGAATTAGGCAAATTCAAGGAGATCGCTGACATTGATGACGGCAATGCGGATTCCTATACCGATACCGGTCTTGAACCCGGCAAATATTATGTTTACCGTATAAAAGCATACACTGTCTCAGATAGTATCGTAATGTGCGGACAGGCGAGCGATGATATAGCTGCCCTTACAAAATCCGCTGATGAAAATTACGCACAGGATGAAGAGAATGAAGCTGCCGTGACCGAAAAAACAGAAAACGACAGCAAGCAGTCTGATGCAGACATCAATGATGACGATCCTGTGGTGGAACTTCATGTAGTTGATGAAGACGAAGATGAAGATGAAAAGGACGGGTATAAAAAGCCCGATATTTCCGACGAAGTGAGAGTATCTCTCTCGGATGCGGAAAGCTGCTTCGGCGAAGGTATGGCAATACTTTCAAAGACCGCCTGCAAACCGCACAATGATTATACTCTTATCAATACACAGGGCAGCGCTGCTAGTGAAAAGGAATGCTATGCTACCGACGCTGATATCGATGCTATCGAGAGATTCGCAGCAGAACATTTTGAATCTGACTGGACTGCGGAGCAGAAGGCTGCATATACCTGCCTGTGGATAAACCGCAATGTGACTTATGCCTACGGCGATGACTGGAATGTAATCGGCGACAAGGGCTTTGCAGAGGCGATATTTGATTACAGGCTCGGTCAGTGCGCACAGTACAACGGCGCTATGATCGAGATGCTCAACTACCTCGGCTTTGATGCTGATTTGGTTCTCGGCTACCGCGGCACATCCGCAAGCAACAAATGGCAGCACTATTGGGGCGAGATCGAGATCGACGGCACGGATTATGTCATCGAGACAGGCTGCTACAAAAAGAACGGCGACTGGATGTATCTTGCTGAGTCCTATGACAGCGCGGGCGGATATCTCAAGTTCAGTGAATACGGCGATGAAGATTCACAGGACGAAGAAGATGAATAATCTAATCTCATAAACACAAAACGGGTCTGCGGCATTTATCTTCCGCAGACCCGTTTTTTTACTATACAGCTTCGGGTTATGACATATTGCCCGACTTATAGGAATTGATCATCTTCTTGCTGATACGTCCGGAACGCCTCGAATAGCGCTCACCCGCGCGGATGTACGTATATCCGCGATCCAGCCCGGTTTTCAGCTTCACCTCGAGCCTCATGGAATTGCTGCTCAGAGGTATCGCGTCTATCCTGTCGATCATCGTCTTTGCAAGCTCATCTACCTGCTCTTTGGTCATATCATGATCGGGACGGTACATATCCCTGAAATGATCGCCGATCTTCTTTATCTCGGAAGAATAGTCGCGCTTTTCACTTATGCTCTTTTCCATAGCAGCGATATCCTGCTCTATCCTTGCGATCAGCGCCGCCGAATCATCGTTGCGTTTCCTGAACTCCTCTCGGGTTATCATATCATCGGTATAGAGATCGAGGAGCTTTTCCTTTTTCTGCTTCTCCTTCCCGAGCTGAGAGTTAAGCTCGGAAAGCTGATGCCGAAAGTCTGCATCATTGTTGGTGCTGCTGTATATTTTCAGAAGATCATTTATATACTCGTCTATATTTTCGGCGGTCATCTTGAAGTGGTCGGAGAGCATCTTGTAAAGATCCTTTTCAAGCACCGAAAAGGAATCGCAGGAAGCCGCGTCGAAGCGTTTCTTCCGGGAGCATATCCACTGATATATCGGCTCTCCCTTTGATACGCTGTTGGAGTAGCTCGTCCGCCAGTACGGGACGTTATCCCTGCCGCACCATATTTTTCCGGTAAATACGCTTCTGTCCTTGAGGGAGTGCTCGCGCGATTTCACGATATCGCTGCGTTCGCGGTAGATCGAATTGCACTTTTCCCAGAGCTCCTCGTCCACTATCGCGGGTACTGTCTCCCCTGTCTCGTCCTTGTACATCACCCATTCGTCCTCGGGCAGAAAGCGCTGCTCCTTAGTGCGGTGATCCACTACCCTGACCTTGTTGCCGCAGTAGAAACCTTTATACTTGGGATTCTGTATTATCCCCGATACGGTGTTATGGTGTATGCGCGTGCCGTTGCGTCCGCGGTAGCCCTTGTCGTAAAGCACCTGCTCTATTTTTCTGACTGAGTAATCCCCTGTCGCATACAGCCGGAAGATCAGTCGCACCATTTCGGCTTCGGGCTCGTTCACCACAAGGCGGCAGTCGTTCTTGTCGTAGCCGTAGATGCGGCTGTTCCCGAGGACATTGCCGCTCTCTATCGCACGCTTCTGTCCCCAGCGCACTCGTTCCGAGAGCTTTCTCACCTCGTCCGCCGCGATGCTCGACATTATCGTGAGCCGCAATTCGGAATCGGTGTCTATCGTGCAGATATTGTCGTTCTGGAAGAATACCCCCACTCCCGCACGTAAAAGCTCGCGGGTATAGGTCAGGCTGTCTATCGTATTGCGGGCAAAGCGGCTGACCTCCTTAGTCAGCACAAGGTCGAACACCCCCGCCTTGCCGTCCTCTATCATCCGCATGAACGAAGCACGGTTCTCCGCAGATTCCCCGCGCACACGGTCAACATAGCCTTCCACGTACCTCCAGTGCGGATTCTTCTTTATCATATCCGTGAAGAACATTATCTGGTTCTCCACCGAGTTTTCCTGTTCCTCGCGGGTGGTCGACACCCTCGCGTAGAATGTCACGCGGATATCGAGGTCGAAGATCGTCTTGCGCTCGGTCTTCATCGTATTCGCCGCTGTGTATATATCCATCATGTCACCTCACATTACTCGTCGATGCGTTTCCAGTATCATTATAACACAACCGGAAATACTTGTCAACAGTATTTTTTTGGAAATTTTTTCCTGTTACGCTCTCAGCTTACGGATCTCGGATATCATGCGTCCGCATTTCGCAGTATCGATCATTCCCTGCCGGAACAAAATGTGAGTCCACGCTTCGAGGGTCTGTTTCTTTAAGGTGAGTTCTGCTGTGTCTTTTTTCATAATATCATTCTCCTTTTGTCTTAGTATCGGGATTTTTTTCTTCAATATGCAGAAAAATATGTACATTCGCTTTTCTGCTGCTCGTTTAAGACGT
>JAILFE010000170.1 GCA_024697725.1 Oscillospiraceae bacterium | reverse complement strand
GCGGCGCAGACTTGGATTTAAGGTCAGGCTTTTCAAGGCTTGACCTTATTCTTTTATAACGGTCGTTCTGTGCTATCTTTTAAGTAACAAACGCGGATACCACAGAACAACTTCTATTCACTGACAACGCGAATCGCCAGCGGGGGCTCCCCGCAAAAGGCTTGAGCCAAAACCTTATCACTATGTTATTGAAAAACGGTTGTTCTGCTCAGCCCAAATCGTAACAAACGCGGGTGACAAAGAACAACCGCTATTCACTAACTCCGCGACACGCCCGCGGGGGCTCCCCGCCTCCCCGCCTCCCCGCTTGACATATTTACAGTACGATGATATAATTATTCACAGAACTTTTTGAAGAAGGTGTAGCCATGCAATGCCCCGAATGCGGGAAAAATTATGACGAAAAATATGACAAATGCCCGTTCTGCGGTCATACCGCAGCAAAACGCCGCAGAAAAGCACAGTCCGATGTCTTTCATGCCGTGCGCTCGGGCAGCTCGGATAAGACCGCTCTTGCCGCAAATCTGAAAAAAATACTGATCGCCGAGATAATAGCGCTCGTGCTCGCAGCGGCGGGGATATGTGTCCTCACAGCCGCGAAAAACGGCGCTTTCAAGCCGCATAACGAGCCGCTCTCCGACAGCGAGCTCGCTGCCGCCTGCTGTGAATACATCACCACCGACAACATCTCCGGGATGACCGGATATCTGCGCAGCTATGACATTTTCGGCGATAATGATACCTTCGAGATCTGCTTTCGCATGGAAGATATGCAGGGCAGGATATCTTCGCTGATGTATCTCTACGAACGCGCACACGCGGAAAATGCATCAGGCAGCGATATTTCCGCGATGATAGCGCCGATATGCGATATCTGGTACGACGGCAGATATTTCGCAAAATGCCGCGAAAACTACGAAAACAGCGGCGCACGCTCGGAGCAGCTCGACAGGATGTATGAGCTTGCCGATGACTACAAAGACCGCGCCTATGAGCTTTGCGCCGCGATAGTCAAGACCGATCTCGGCATCACCGACAACGAGATCGAGGAATATATCGCTATGGGGCTCGACGGCGCAAAACGGCTCGAAAAAAGGGCTGAAAAGAGCCTCGGGGAGGATGAACATGACACGGAAGAATGACCGGAATACCGTCCGTGCGATGGCTGCGGCTGTGATAGTTCTCGGCGTGCTGCTCGGTGCGGCGGTGATATATCTTGTGCGCGGGATCGCGCTGTATACAGGCCGTGACGACGCGGCAAGAGAAGCGGCTGTGGGCAGTCTGCGTGAATGCTACGAGAGCGGCCGCATCGGCGAGATGTACAGGAATATGCCTGACGAGCGCAGTGTGTCGTCGCTGACGGGCGCACAGCAGCTCGAGATCGAGAAATATTACGAGATCACGAACGAATACGGGTATTATGTCCGTGCGATGATATATGCCAGAGAGCTTGCGAAGCTCGAGAATGCGCATAACGGGCTGACGGCAGACCAGAAGGTATATGCGGAGAAGGTCGTCGAGCAGAACACGGCGGCGCTCCGAAGCGGCGCGATGAGTACGTTCTATCCGGAGAACAGGGAGATCATATCCGGGTGGATGAAGGATATAGAGAACGCTCATAACAACAGCTTTTCAGTAACACCGTGATAAGTTTCACAAAAACCGGATTTGCGCGTTAGCGAAATGGCGGGTCGAGCGCTGCCCCTCGACCCCGCAAGCCTTTTAGGAAAAAAGGCTTGAGCCAAAACCTTATTATTATGTTAGCGCAAAGCTGTTGTTCTGCGCTATCATATAAGTAACAAACGCGAGGCGCCCGCGGGGGCTCCCCGCACGCATGGAGGATTTTTATGGACATCACCGCATCCGAACTCAGTCTCGGAAAAGAAAAATACACCGTTATCGACATCCGCCGCGAGGATGCCTTCGCCTTCGGTCATATCGACGGCGCTGTGAATATCCCTTCCGATCTGTTCAATGATTGCTCCGATGCCGATTCATACCGCGCCCTTTTCGCAGAATATGACATCCCCGACGATTCGGTGCCGGTCATCTGCTGCCGCATCGGCAGGCTGAGCGAAACGATAGCCGACGCGCTCTGCGATGCCGGTATCAGGGCATATTCCCTCGAAGGCGGCTATGCCTCGTGGCTCTGCGCTTCACTCGACGATACCGAACGCGCCGACAAGGTCGAAAAAAGCATACAGAAGAAATTCCACAAGGTGCTCTGGAGCCGCTTCGCAAAGGCAGTCCTCACCTATAAGCTCATCTCCCCCGGCGACAGGATCGCCGTCTGCATCTCGGGCGGCAAGGATTCCATGCTCATGGCAAAGCTCTTCCAGGAGATGAAGCGCCACGACAAATTCCCGTTCGAGCTCGTCTTCCTCGTGATGGATCCCGGCTACAGTCCCGAGAACCGTGCTATCATCGAGGCGAATGCGAAAATGCTCTCTATCCCGATAACCGTGTTCGAGACCGATATCTTCGGCTCGGTATATAATGTTAAGAACAATCCGTGCTACCTCTGCGCGAGGATGCGGCGCGGTCATCTCTACAACAAAGCCCGCGAGCTCGGCTGCTCAAAAATTGCGCTCGGACACCATTTCGATGACGTTATCGAAACCAATCTCATGAGCATGATCTACGGCGGACAGGTGCAGACCATGCTCCCGCGCATACGCAGCGCGAACTTCCCAGGCATGGAGCTCATCCGCCCGATGTATTTCATACGTGAAGCCGATATCAAGCACTGGCGCGATTACAACAAGCTGCATTTCCTCCAGTGCGCCTGCCATTTCACCGAGAACTGCTCCTCCTGCGACCAGAACGGTCAGACCGATTCCAAGCGGCTCGAAATGAAGCAGCTCATAGCAAAGCTCGCCGCCGCAAATCCGCAGATCGAGCAGAATATTTTCCGCAGCATGGAGAACATCAATCTTCATTCGGTGCTTTCCTACAAGACCGATGATGGCGTTCACTCATTCCTTGATGATCTCGATACACCGGACTTCTCCTCTTCAACGCTCTGATATGACGCTTTTGTGAGCTTTGTCCCGGGATAGTAGTGCAATAGTATCTCTTCAAAGCTCATCCCGTGCTCTGCATATTTTTCCGCGCCGTATACGCTCATCCCCATGCAGTGGGAACAGCCGTGTATCTCAAATGTGACATCCTCTCCGGACTGCTTTACGGTGAACACCGCCGACGGGAGCGAAAATATCCTCATGATCTCGCTGCCTTCGAGAGTCTTGTCCCCTGCTCCGATCTCTT
>JAILFE010000252.1 GCA_024697725.1 Oscillospiraceae bacterium | reverse complement strand
TGCGCCCTGTCAGCGGGAGAGCCGCCGACGATACCGGTTATTTCAACAGAAATAATAAGCCCTCCTTACAATGTCTGCAATGTCCGTTTCTTAAAAAAAGCAGAGTAGAGAACGCTCCACTCTGCTTTTGAGGAAAACATTTTACGCTTCCTTCTTGATGACCTCAACGCCCTTATAATAGCCGCAGTGCTTGCAGACTCTGTGCGGAGCTATGAGCGCGCCGCAGTTCGAGCATCTTGTCAATGTGGGTGTATCCAGCTTCCAAACGGCGGAACGTCTCTTGTCGCGTCTTGCCTTGGATACCTTTCTCTTTGGTACTGCCATGAAAAGCACCTCCTTATTCCTGAAATACGATCGAAGTCAGCCTTTTTACTGTTCTTCACCGCCGCAGCCGCAGCTCCCGAGATTAAGATCGGCGCCGCAATGCGGACAGAGTCCCCTGCAGTCATCACTGCAAAGCATCTTAGCGGGGATCTGCAGCAGAATTTCGGAAATAACAGCATCGTCAAGGTCAAGAACATCATTTTCGGTCACGATATAATCATCGCTGTCCTCCCCGTTGAGGGAACGCACGAGTATACGCTGTGACGCGAACGAAAATTCCTTTGTGAAGGTTTTCAGACATCTGTCGCACTCCGTCTCGAGGACGAAGGCTGTATCGGTATCGAGGAACACGACCCCTGCCCTGTTATACGCTCTTCCCTTGACCCCGGCGCCATCAGGGAACCTTCTCCCCGACGGACTGCCGAGCAGATCGGAGGGTATCACATAGTCAAAGGGTATCTCCTCGCCGACAATATCGTACAAATGCTTTAAATTCAGAACCATAACCGACCCCTGCACTAAAACACAAATTATATTGTACCACAAGCATATATGTATGTCAATAGTCTGTGCATAATTTTTTACAAAATATACACAAAAGATACTTCAAATGCTATGCATATGCATAGCATAAGCTATGAATACGCCCTGCGATACATACCGTCCGTCATTCGATGGTGTATTTTACCACCGATTCGGGGAGATCGGCGTTATCAGCCGATACAGTCAGAACTACATTCACCTCATCGCCTGTGAGCTTGTCGATCTTTGCGAGCATAGCTCCGAGAGCCTCGAAATCAGCTCCGCCTATCTTGAGTATCGAATCGACATAGATATCCTTTATATCGTAGTTGCCCGCAACAAGTCCCGCAACAAGTCCGAAGAATGCCTCGTAGGAATATATGCTGTACTGATCGGTATCAACGAGTCTTACGGAGTGACCGATCTCGTACCTGAGCTTTGTTCCCTTGTCTATGCACTCAACATAGCCCTTGGTGCTCTTTGCGGATTCATTGATCATATCGATTAATTTCTTTGTCTTGCCCGAGCCCTTTTTTCCTGTGATGATCTTTACCATAATAATGCTCCAATCTCAGCGGTATAAATATACGGGATGTCCATACCGCAGACCGATACGGCGCCGCCGCCGCCGCATCCGCAGTCTGTTTATCTGTGACGAACAGACTATCTGCCCGGTGCATGACATACGCTTTTTGCAGCAAAAAGCCTGTGAACACCGGTTGTCGGACGAATGACCCGCATTGCCCGCCGGAAACTGCTGCGTCTGCCCGGGGTTTACTTCCGTGCCGCGCTTCTGCCGATATCCGGCGCCGGGGCTGTGCCCCTATGATTACTCCGTCAGACGGAGGATCAGCCGAGTTTTGCTTCGAGTGCCGCCTTCTGGTCTTCATATCCCGGCTTGCCGAGGAGAGCGAACATATTCTTCTTGTAGCTCTCGACACCGGGCTGATTGAAGGGGTTCACACCGAGCATATAGCCGCTTACGGCACACGCTTTTTCAAAGAAGTATATCATATATCCGACGCTCTTTTCGGAAACATCGTCAAGTTCGAGCACGATATTGGGAACGCCGCCCTCGGTATGAGCGAGTATCGTTCCTTCAAACGCCTTTCTGTTGACTACGGACATATTCTGATTTGTAAGGAAATTCAGCCCGTCGAGGTTCTCGGCGTCGTCTTCGAGGAAGAGATCGCACTTGGGCTTCTTTATATCCACGACAGTCTCGAACATGATGCGCGAGCCGTCCTGTATGAACTGTCCGAGCGAATGCAGATCGGTCGAGAAGGTAGCGGACGAGGGATAAAGCCCCTTATTGTCCTTGCCCTCGCTCTCACCGAAGAGCTGCTTGAACCATTCTGCCATCATCGTGAAGGCAGGGTCATAGGATACGAGCAGATCCACAGACTTGCCCTTCCTATAGAGGATATTGCGGATAGCCGCATACTTGTAGCAGTCGTTGTCGGCATAATCAGCCTTAAGGTCGTTCATAGCCTCGGCAGCGCCTGCCATGAGCGCGTCGATATCACAGCCCGCTACAGCTATCGGGAAAAGACCCACTGCCGTGAGCACGGAATAGCGTCCGCCGACATCATCGGGAACTACGAATGTCTCATACCCTTCGGTATCGGCAAGCTGCTTGAGTGTACCCTTTGCCTTGTCGGTCGTGCAGAATATCCTGTCCTTTGCGCCTTCCTTGCCGTACTTGTCGATAATGAGCTTGCGGAAGATCCTGAACGCGAGCGCAGGCTCGGTCGTTGTGCCGGACTTGGATATAACGTTCACGGCGATATCCTTGCCCTCGCATATCGAGAGCACCTCGTTAAGGTAGGTCGGGTTGATGTTGTTGCCGACATAGTAGATATCGGGAGTGTCCTTTTTCAGATTGTTGTAGAAGGGCGACTTCAGAAGATCAATGACAGCCCTTGCACCGAGATACGAGCCGCCTATGCCTATAACTATAAGGATATCCGAATTTTTGCGGACCTTTTCGGCAGCAGCCTTGATCCTCGAAAATTCGGACTTGTCATAATCCGCGGGAAGAGTCGTCCACCCGAGAAAATCATTTCCGAGCCCGCATTTCTTTTCGAGCGTATCGGCGGCAAGCATAGCCTGTACCCCCGCAGCCTCGATCTCATGGGGCGCGATAAAATCGGAAAGATACTTTGCATTCAGCTTGAAATAAGACATAACTGAACTTCCTCCTGTTCATATCCTGCCCGCAGCTCACTGCCGCAAGGCGGATAAAAATACGTCCGCGGGGCGAAGAAAAGCTCTTTCATCCCGCAAAACTCAGAAAAATCATTCTTATAATTATTTTACTATATCCGGAAATATTTTTCAAGATGTTTTATCTTCATATCTCTTTTTTTGTGCAAATGTACAAAAGGTTCAGTCGAATTTTAGCAAATCTTTCAGCATCTCCCACATCACATGACCGATATCGCGCTTCTTCACGGTCTGCCTTGCGCACACATCCGCCGAGAAGACATATCCGCCGTCATAATAGTACAGTATCTCGCCGATCTTTTCGCCCTTTGCCTGCGGCGCATAGACATATTCCGGGCAGGCGGTGCGGGAGGTTATGAGCGAGGCGGTGCCGCGGGGTATGGTCATGCTGCGGATGTCTGCCGCCGCGATACGGACAGTACCCTTCTCGCCGCCCTTTACGGCTATCTCGCGCGGGAGATCGTCGGGGAGAGCGGGAGTAAGCGTCTCAAACGCCGAAAAGCCGTATTCTATAAGCTCCGAGGCTCGCTGCTTGGCATAGTCCTCATCGGGTGAGCCTATCACCGCCGCGACATAGCAGTCCTTCCCGCGTACAGCGCCCTCTGCGGCAAAATGACGCAGACCGTTCCCGCTGCCCGCAGTCCCCGATCTGAAGCCGAGAGCGCCGTTTATATGAAGCGCGGGGGTATTGGTATTGACGAGCTGCACCGTTCCGTTTTTCACATATCTGAGCCTTTCGGTGAACACGGATGTAAGCTCTGTATGCCTTGAAAGCTCACAGAGGAGCTTTGCGGTATCGGCGGCAGTGGTATATGCTTCATCGGAGATATTGCCGCAGGGGTCGGTATAGTGCGTATCATTCATACCGAGCTGCGAAGCGCGGAGGTTCATCATATCGGCAAAGCGTTCCGGAGTACCGCTTATACATCCCGCGATAACTGCGGCGGCATCGTTTGCATTTCCGATGATGACAGCCGCCATAAGCTCGGAGAACGGTATCTCATCGCCGGCATCGAGCCATATCTGAGCGCCGTGTATATTTTCCGGGCGTTCCGAAACGGATATCAGGCTGTCCGGGGATATGGTGCCGTTTTCGCATTCCTCGGCAGCTATAAGAACGGTCATGAGCTTGCAGAGATCGCCGCAGGGCATTCGCCGTTTGGAGGACTGTTCATAGAGTATCTTTCCCGAAGCTGCATCGGCGAGGACGATACCGACAGAACCTTCGGCGGATGCGGAAAGAGCGGGGATAATTGCCGCAAGGAAGATCACAGCGGCGAGGGAGAGAAGCCTTATTTTCGGAAACAGATGCATATTTTTTGTTCCTTTCGCTCAGATGATACGGGGCAGGTTTTTTTCTGTTATAATTATGCCACGTTATCGGCGGAATAAACGCTTTTTCTCACACATATATAAAAAAACCCGCCGATACCCTTGATTTTACTCACGGATAATGCTATAATCATCTCATGTATATAAACAGAAACAACTGCAAAAGGAGCGAACGCATATGAAGAATGATTTCGATTATATCTGGACCGAAAAGAAAAGAACCCTCTTCGGTCTGCCTTTATCGTTCACGAGATACTTCCTCACCGAACGCA
>JAILFE010000236.1 GCA_024697725.1 Oscillospiraceae bacterium | reverse complement strand
ACACAATGCTATCTCTTTACAGATCGCCGGTGATCGTTGTGACCGTAGCACTTGTACTGATCGTTTCCTCGATCATCGGAATGTTCATCGGCAGCCGTATGATGAAGAAGCATTTCGCACCCGCAGGTGTTGCCTGAAATGTCGGAACACCGTAACCCATTTGATAGTGTAGATGTGCGGGTAAGGATACTTGTGATGATACTGGTATCCTTATCCGCATTGACGCTGAAAACCGAGATCGCACTGCTGCTATGCCTTGTTTTCATGTGGATATGGCTGATAATGTTCGGCTGTGTGAAAAAAGCACTGCAATGTACTGCAGCTTACGGTGCATTATACGGACTGATGTTACTGATGAAGAATACAGATATGCTCGGCAATCTTCCGCTGCTGACGGTATATATCCGCAGGCTCATGCTTCCTGTTATGGCGGCTGCTCCTGTTATCAATGCACCGACAGGCTGCCTTATCGCCGCACTGAATAAAATGAAGATACCGAGAGCTGCCACACTTTCACTTACCGTAATGTTCAGGTTCATGCCCACGCTGTCAGCGGAATACCGCCGTATCCGTGAATCTCAGAAAATACGGGGCATTGGTGCTTCGTTTTTAACTTTGCTGCGTCACCCGATACAAACAGCCGAATGTATCCTTGTCCCTATGCTGTTACGCACAAGCAAAACCGCAGACGAACTTTCCGCATCGGTACAGGTGCGCGGAATGAAGCTTGGCGGTGCGTACTCCTCTTACCGAAAATCGGTCATAGACGTAAGGGATATTGTTCTTATGGTATCGGGAACATTGACAATAGCACTGATCCATCTTACAGATGTATATATCCGGAGGGTGTAACTTGCTGATAGAACTAAATGATCTGTCTTTTGGATATGCCGGCTCTTCTGAAAAAAGCCTTAAAGATATAAGCCTTACAGTAAATGAAGGTGAATTTATACTGCTTACAGGTGAAAGCGGCTGCGGCAAGACGACATTGACACGAATACTCAACGGTTTATGTCCGCAATTTTATAACGGAGAGGTCAGCGGCAGCTATCTGATCGATGGCAGAAACGGTTTTGATATGTCACTTGATGAGATCGGTACATATATCGGCAATGTGTTTCAAGACCCCAGAAGTCAGTTTTTTGCATCGAACGTGACCGATGAGATCGTTCTTGCCATGGAGAACAGAAACTATGCACATGATCTCATGGAGAGGCGTTTACAAGAGTTTGGCGAAATGCTTGGGATCACCGAACTGTTTGATAAAGATCTTCCTCGGCTTTCAAGCGGTGAAAAGCAGAAGGTCGCAGTCGCGGCTGCTTGCGTTACCAAAGCTAAAATATTAGTCTTGGATGAACCTTCTGCCAATCTGGATACAGATGCCGCAGCACAGCTCGGGACACTTCTGAAAACACTGAAAAAGCAAGGTGTGACGATCATCATCTCCGAACACAGACTGGAATATCTTTCGGAACTGATCGACAGAATGGTGGTCATGAAGAACGGCAGGATCATAGGAGTATATTCCCGAAAAGAAGCATTGGCGCTTTCTGATGAGGAAATGTACAGACTGGGACTGCGGCTGTTTTATCCGCATACAAGACCCGATATGCTGTATGATACAGGTGATAATACGCTGCGGATGCAACAGATCGTATGCAAGCGAAACAATAAGACCATACTTGACAATATCACATTTCAAGCCGAAAAAGGAAAGATCACAGCAATTACAGGAAGAAACGGCGCAGGCAAGACCACGCTTTGCAAGATCGCAGCTGGACTGATGAGAGAGAACAGCGGTACAGTCAGCATCAACGGTGAAAGATTAAAACGGCGAAAAAGACTGCAACGTTGTTTTTTTGTAGGGCAGGACCCCGATTATCAGTTGTATGCACCGACGGTTATTGAAGAAGTTTTGCTGAACATCAAAAAATCCCCCGAAAACATCAAACGAGCTGAACAGCTTTTAGAACAGCTTGATCTGTCAGCCTTCAGGGGCAGCCACCCTGCTTCTCTTTCCGGTGGACAAACGCAGCGTGTTCTTCTAGCGGCGGCGATCATGTGGGAGCGTCCTGTTCTGATACTCGATGAACCGACCAGCGGACTTGACGGAAGGCATATGCGGGAAATGTCAGTTTTATTGAGGAGTATTGCTGAGAGCGGCACTTGCATTCTTGTCATTACCCATGATATAGAATTGATACATAACTGTGCGGATATGATCTATAGATTTTCGTAATGATAAGTAATAAATAACTGTGTTTCAATAGCCCGTAATC
>JAILFE010000223.1 GCA_024697725.1 Oscillospiraceae bacterium | reverse complement strand
GGGGGATAAAAGCTCCTCGAGCGCGGAAGTGTCGGTATTTATCCTGAAAAACCGCCTTGCGGGTATGCCCGTTACCCTGACTTCGATAAGACCCAGCTCACAGAGCGTGTCCGCCGCCTTTTTCTGTGACCTTGCGCCGAGAGAGCTGCTCTCGTGCATATCGGCTATCGTGCAGTAGAACCAGCCGTCCCTGTCCTGCCCGTGAGAGCTGTAATACAGCGATTTGGATACCAGAGCTGCATACATCACCGCATTATTCAGCCCGATGCGCGCCGCGAGCTGTCTGTTCACGAGGATAGTATTCTTATCATTCAGAAGAGATAATAATTTATCCATTGCATTCTCCTTTTACAATTGCGTTACGTTATTTACTGATAGTATTATAGCATAAATTTGCGCAAATGTCAAGAGGTAAAATGCAAATTTATAAAATTGTTTGCATAATGCTACGGGGAGCCCCCGCAGGGCGGGTAGCACCCGCAGGCATACCGCGTTGTAAATGAATAGCATCTGTTCTGTTCTGACCGCGTTTGTTAGGCAGTCCGCAAGAGGGGATATCTCTATCCGGATAAAAAAATGCCGCTGTCCCGTGATATCACAGGACAACAGCATTTAATTATTGTATTACCAAGTAACAAACGCGGAGGTAACAGAGCAGATGCTATTCACTGACAACGCGACACGCCCGCGGGGGCTCCCCGCCTCCCCGCCCGCTTATTTCCAGCCGAAAAATTCAAATATCATGGTGAAGATCCGCGGCAGATTCAGGACACTGCCAAGTGTAACGATAATGGTTATGATGCCGAGAGCACCGAATCTCTTGCACTTTCCGCTCTTTACTCTCCTGAACCATATGATGTTCAGCACGGTCGGCAGGGCTATGGTAAATAATAAATAAGAGATAAGAAAGAAGATCAGCAATTCGTTAAAAAACTCAAGACCTTTGTCCATTAATTTCAGCTCCCTGCTTATTCTTTGCTCTTCTTGGCTTTCGATTTGAGCGGTATGTCAAGTCCCTCGGATATGAACCACATCCAGCTGCCGTTCTTGCCGTAATTGCCGCACTCGAAGGTGTAATACTTCTTCCCGGAATATATCGCCGTCCGTAAGTGCTGCGAACCTCTTACCGAAGGCGTCATGCACTGGAGAAAGACGTCCTTGTATCCGAGATATGTCAGCAGCTCCGCGATAGTGCCGTTGTAGCTGTCGCACTGACCCTTCCTGCAGGTGAATATATTGTCCGCAAAACCTCTGTTCGGAGCCTTGAACTCATAGTCGTATTCCACGTTCTTGTTTATCCAGTTAATCGTGTATATCAGCTTGTCGGCGTCTGACCAGTCCTTGCCGAAATGCTCCTTTGCAAACTTCTCTATCGCCTTTATGCTCGCGTCGGATATGGTCAGCTCCTTCTTCTCGGAGGATATCTTTCCCTTGCTGTCGGCGCTCGTGATGTAGTAATCGTATCTGCGTGACGATTTTCCCTTGTTCTTTTTCAGTATCTTCGTGATGAGCTTGTAATCCGATTCTCCTGTAACGCTGCGAAGCTCGGCGATATCGTAATACGGCTCGGGCATAGTGCACATATCCGACTTGAAGGTCTTGTTGCCGCTGCTGTCGCGGGTGTATGCCTTTACCGCGAAACGGTAGCCCATGAGCCCGCCCTGATTCAGCAGAGCGGAATCACCCCTGGAATAGTGTCCCGATGAATATCCCGGCATGGAGATATAATATGCGTCATTGTGGTTGTAAACGTCCGCGAGATATGCCATGAATTCGGGGTCGCTCATCATGTATTCCGCAAGCGCGGGATCGTCGGAGAGATAGTATGCAAACATCGGATCGCTCATCAGCTCTTCGGGAGTGATACCGATGCTGTCCTTGTATATCTTTCCGAAATCAAATACCGTCGATGTCTTGTCAGGGTCGTCTATCTCCCTGACCTTTATCCATTGTCCGTAATACTGCGCGAATATCATGTACCCGCTGCATTCGGTCTTTTTCCATTTAAGTGTCGCTCTGTCCCTGTTTATGTCGTATCTGAAGGACTTGATCGCCGCGCCGCTCTTCTTCGGAGCGGTCACTGCCGTGTATTTCCCGCTCGAAAGACCGTATTTCTTCTTTTTCTTCGACAGCTTGTAGGAACGCACCTTGAATACATATTCCTGTGCGGTATCAAGACCGCTTATCTCCGCCCGGGTATCGCCCTTCACGTCCGCAGCGATGCGGAACTTGCCGTTTTTCAGGATATATACGGTGTATCCGTCCGCGTCATCGGCTTCGTTCCGGTAAAGGGTTATCGAATCTGCGGTCGCCTTGTAATCCTTTATCGAGAGCGTGCTGTCATTCTTTTCTGCCTTTTCAGCTGATTTTGATGTCTTTGCCGTTTTTGCCGCCTTTGCCGCAGTGAAAGACATACCCTCATAACCGTATGCGGACGAATACGGCGCAGACAGCGGCAGCCATAATGTCAGTGCAACGGCAGCCGCAGCGAGCTTTTTTATGTTCATCATACCCGATGTACTCTTGTTATGTCTTTTTACTTGCTTTCCTTTTCCTTCAGATAATCGTTTATCATCTCGACGCATTTGTCAACGTCTTCGGGGGAATAGCCGTGTACGTACATCGCATCTTCAAGGCTCTCGCCGCCCGCAGCCATGCAGCCTATGCAGTGCATACCCATCTGCATCAGTATGCTTGCTATGCTTTCGTCCTGTGCCAGTATATCTGTCACTATCATGTCCTTTGTAACGCTCATTTTTTTCAGTTCTCCTTATTGATTATTCGGTGCATCCTATGCACAACTGCATCCTCTGCACAACTATGATATTATAGCATATTTTCACGGATTTGTATGTTGCGGATGCAACATAATTTATACTTGTATGCATCCGTGATCCACTCATAACAAAGAAAATATAATGAAGATGCGCTGTATTCGGTCAATTTATACAAATTCATCCGATGTTTGAAATATTTGGTAAAAATATCTTTACAAATTGTTATCACTGTGATATAATGGTAAATTGATAGAACAGTATCGGGGTATAATATATATGTTATACATTAAAGCGATACTGAAACAAGGAGGAATATGAATTGAAATTGAAAAAGATCCTGGCGGCGATCACCGCATTTTCAATGTGCGCGGTGAATATCGGAGTTGAGGCTGCAGCAGCAGGCACAGCTTCCGTTGAGCCCTCTCAGGCAGCTTCCTCTGCTCCCGCTGAGCAGACCAAGGAAGTATTCGGTGCGATCCCCGAGGTCGGCGATGTTGTATACGGCTTCGAGTGCAAGGAAAAGCGCGAATTTGCTGCTATCGGCGCAACGCTCTGCCTGTTCGAGCATCAGAAGACAGGCGCACAGCTCATGTATGTGGCTAATGACGATACCAACCGTGCGTTCCAGCTCACATTCAAGACACGCGCTATCGACAACACGGGTATGCCTCATATATTCGAGCATTCCACACTTTCGGGCTCCGAGAAGTATCCTTCCACGTCCCTGTGGTTCAATGCTTCGTATCAGACATACAATACATTCATGAATGCCTACACGACAGACATCATGACCAGCTACCCGATCGCATCCCTCAGTGAGGCACAGCTCCTGAAGTATGCGGATTTCTATACCGATGCGTGCTATCATCCCAATATCATGAAGGATAAGAGCATCTTCGATACAGAGGCATGGCGTTATCGCATGACCAGCCTCGATGCTCCCATCGAGCTCGAAGGTACTGTATATTCCGAGATGATGGGCGCTACCACTCTCGAGAGCGAGGCTCTCCGCAACAGCAAGATAGCTACATTCCCCGGCTCTGTTGTAGGCAACGATTACGGCGGAGATCCCGATGATATCCCGACCCTGACATGGGCGGCTCTGAAGGATTATCACAATAAGTTCTATCATCCTTCAAACTCCGTAGCTTACCTCTACGGCAAGTTCAGCGATTATACCAAGTTCCTCAAGCTCCTCGACAACGAGTATTCCAAGTATGAAAAGGAAGAATTCGTATTCGAGGACAGCGGCTATACACCGATCGAAAAGTCCTTTATGAAGAAGGTGGCTTACCCCGTAGAAGAGGGCAGCTCCACATCCGACAAGAGCTCCGTTGTTTATACGGTCCTCTGCCCGCAGCTCAACGGCGATATCGAAGGTGAGCTCGCAGCCGATTTCCTGACATCACTTCTCGGCACTGAGTCTTCTCCGCTGGTGCGCAACTTCAAGGCTGTGTTCCCCAACGGCTCGATAAGCTGCGGTATAGATACTACTGCTCCCGATGCTTGTATCATGTTCTACGGAACGAACCTCAATGAGGACGACGGCAAGACCTTCAAGAAGGTTGTTGATGAATCCCTTGCACAGATCGCAAAGGATGGCTTCTCGGATGAACTCATCGACACCGCGGCTGCATCGGTCAATATCCAGAACAAGCTCCTTTCAGAGGGCGGCGATCCTGTAGATACAGTATTGTTCTCTCTCTCATATTATCAGGCGCTTTCGGATCAGCCCTTTGCTTTCGTCGACAGCTATGAGGCAGCAGCCTATATCAAGGATTACAACGACGCAGGCGTATTCACGAGCCTGATCGAGAATCTTCTCACGGATCCCGAGCTCTTCACAGTCGTTACGACCTATCCTCTCCCCGGTCTGAAGGAGAAGAAGGACGCTGCTCTTGCAGAAAAGCTCGCTAAGAAGAAGGACAGCATGACCGACGAGCAGAAGCAGGCTCTCGTTGACAAGACCAACAACAGAGACATGGAGGACGATTCTTCCAAGTATATCAAGCAGCTCAAGGCAGTTACCGTAAAGGATCTCCCCGAGGAGATAAGGGAATATGAGTATTCCGATGTCAAGGGCGAGGACGGCATCCGCAGGATCAATGTCAAGGCTGATGTTGACGGTGTCGGCGAAGTAGGTCTCTATTTCCCGATCGAAGGTCTCCCGCAGGATTATCTCCACTGGATGAACCTCTATACAACTCTTACAGGTCAGCTCGGCACAAACAAGCATACATCGGATGAGATACTCAGTCTCTCCGGCAGATATCTCTATGCTTACGGTGACGGCATAGCAGTTGCAGGCAACTCCGACAAGTACACACCGTATCTCAGTGCATCCTGGATCGCAATGGACGATGATCTCGATGAGGGCTATGCTCTTGTTGAAGAGATGCTCTTCCACACCGATCTCACCGATGTTGATATGATAGCTGCTGCTGTTTCCTCCGAGAAGACATCTCTCCGCGGTCTCATCACCAGCGCTCCTTATCTGGTTCAGCTCTACCGCGGTCTTGCGATCGATGACGAGATGTACCGTTATGAGAACTATGTAAACTATCTCGATTACTATCAGTTCCTCGAACAGACAGAGGAACTCCTCAAGACCGATCCCGATGCAGCTCTTGCAAAGCTCCGTGCAGTAAGAAACTACATCAATAACAGCTACGGCGCTATCGCATCATTCGCAGGCGACGAGGAGAGCATTTCGATCAATGCTTCCATAGCTGACGAGTTCTTCTCCGATATGCCTCACAAGAAGTATCCCAAGGCAAGCTACGATCTCCCCGTTCCCGCAAAGAGCGAGGCACTCGTTGTTGATTCGAGCGTACAGTACAATGCGGTAATAGCTTCCGCGAACGCTATCGGCGGCAAGGATCTCACGGTCGATTACGCTGTTGCTGCATCGCTCGTAACTGACCAGTTCCTCCTTCCCGAGCTCAGAGACAAGAACGGCGCTTACGGTATTTACCACTCTCTCAACAAGAATAACGGTTTGTATCTCATTTCCTACCGCGATCCCAAGCTCGTTGAGACATTCCAGACCTATGCATCGCTTCCCGAGCTCATCAAGAACGGCAAGTATACTCAGGATGTTATCGATGGCTATATCATGAACACCTACAGCACTCTCGCACTCAATCCGGGCGAACTCAGCGGTGCAGAGTCACTCGTTGCAAACCTGATCTCAGGCTATCCCACAGACATCAACCTCCAGTACATGAAGCAGCTCAAGAAGGCTACTCCGCAGACTGTAAAGGATGCTGTGAAGTACTATGAAGCAGCTCTCGCAAACGGTTATGTTTCCACATCCGGCGGCGCAGGCATCATCGGTCAGAACGCAGGTCTTTACGAAGTTATCCTCAATCCGTTCGGTTCCGTTGACAACTCCGGCGTAGAGTTCTCGGATGTTACAGAGGACGGCAAGTACAGCTATGAAGCAGTACGCTATATGTTCGAGAACAAACTCATGGCTCCTGTTTCCGAGGATACATTCGGCGTTGACGAAGACGCAACAACAGGTGATGTTCTCGTTGCTATCTATGCGGCAGCATTCGGCTCCGCAGAGGATCCCGAGACTGTAAGAGACGCACTCGCAGCATACGGTATTATCCCCGCAGACACAGATGTTACAGCTCCTCTCACAGGTGACACTCTCGCATCTCTCATCTCACTGATGGCAGGTCAGACTTTATCACCTTCCGATCTCGGAGTAAAGGGTGATGAGACACTCACACGCGGCGCTCTCGCAGAGCTCCTCTACGCAAACTTCTTCGCAGCACAGGGCTAAGCGGCGGGGAGCCCCCGCGGGCGTATCGCGTTGTCAGTGAATAGCATTTGTTCTATGCTGACCGCGTTTGTTCCGTGCTGACACAAAAAATTAATGCTGTTGTCCTGCTTGACATAGCAGGGCAGCAGCATTGTTTTTTATCATTACAACAAAAATCATGCCCCGGAGCACTTTTGAAATGCTCCGGGGCTTATTTAATTATTTAGTTACAAACGCGGCGGGTAGCCCCCGGCGGGGAGCCCCCGCTGGCGTACCGCGTTGTCAGTGAACAGCGGCTGTGCTGCTGTGACCGCGTTTGTTACATAATCACATAAAAATAATGCTGTTGTCCCGTAATATCACAGGGCAGCAGCATTATTTTACCATTACAATATGATTCAAGCCACGAAGCACTTCAGAAATGTTCCGTGGCTTATTTAATTATTTCGTAGCAAACGCGGGTGACACAGAACCGCTGCTGCTGATTAACGACGCGACACGCCCGCGGGGGCTCCCCGACCGGCGGGGGCTCCCCGCCCAGTGGGGGCTCCCCGCCCGCCGCTCAGATCAGCTTTGCGGGATCGCTGCTGTATGGATTTGCCGCAAAATATCTGTCCATATCGCTGTCGAGCTCTTCCTTTGTCTTGCTCCCGAAATAGCCGCGCTGCCATTTGGTATAATCAAAGCCCTCTGCTTTCAGGAGAAAGATAAAACGCTCCACGTCCACAACATTCATGTGAGAAAGCAGACATTCCATACCTTGGCTCAGTACTTCCGCAGTATTTGCATTCATATCAGTTCCTCCTCTTCCATGATCTGAACAAAATCTATCGGGTTCACGATCTTGATCTCATTGCCTTTGTAGTGTTTAAGGAATTTATAGTCAACGACATTAGAAATTGCACATTCAGTCAAGCAAAACTTTGCATATATGAGCTTTGCGCAGACTGAATGCAGCAATTTCATTGTCGTTTACTATAATATCTGTTGTCAGCAGAAATTCACATGACGAATAGATCGCGCAGGCGAGATGTGAAGCATCCTTATAATGTATGCCGTATCCCATGATCTCCGTGATCTTGTCCTGAAGCTGTGCTCTGCGGCCGATCGGCACATAAAAGCTCTGATACTTATCCTGAAAGTTTTTTATCATGTCACGCTTTATAGTATCGGGATTCTTTGCATTTTCATATTCGAGCATATAGGAGCAGACAAGCTCAAAGCGTTTTTCCCTGATCAACTCCTGAATGTGCAGTTTTGCACGGGTCTCCATCGTAACTCTGAACTGTGACTGGTCATCATATGGTCTGTTGTAGCAGCAGTTGTCGAGATATATACGCATTGCAGATCAGTCCTTTTTCTTTTATCATATCACGCTGCGTCCGGTTTGTCAAGGAGATATCCAAGCAATCACAGTTTAAAAAATCAACAGACAGTATATGACTTGACATGATTCAAGCCCCGGAGCATTTCAAAAGTGCTCCGGGGCTTATTATATTTCGTAACAAACGCGGCGGGGAGCCCCCGCTGGTCGGGGAGCCCCCGCTGGCGTACCGCGTTGTCAGTGAACAGCGGCTGTGCTGCTGTGACCGCGTTTGTTACATAATCACATAAAAAAATGCTGTTGTCCCGTAATATCACAGGGCAGCAGCATTATTTTACCATTACAATATGATTCAAGCCCCGGAGCATTTCAAAAGTGCTCCGTGGTTTATTTTATATTTCGTAACAAACGCGGCGGGTAGCACCCGCGGGCGATTCGCGTTGTCAGTGAATGACATTTGTTCTATGCTGACCGCGTTTGTTACGTGGTAATACAAAAAAATTAATGCTGTTGTCCCGTAATATCACAGGGCAGCATTATTTTACCATTACAATATGATTCAAGCCACGGAGCACTTCAGAAATGTTCCGTGGCTTATTTTATTATATAGTTACAAACGCGGGCATAACAGCACAGATGTTGTTCAATAACAACGCGAGGTGCCCGCAGGGGCTCCCTGCCGGGGGCTCCCCGCTATTTCCTTCTGTTGGGCTTTGTCATCTTCTGCTCGTACATCCTTGTGTCGCTGACCTTGAGCAGATCATCGAACTTGGAGTTCTTGTCCGCCTCGGTAAGATAAGTGCCGTAGCTCACCGCAAGGTCGTAAGCCTTGCTGTATGACTTGTTGTAGCTCTCGACAAAGTTGTTGAGCCTTTCGATGAATCTGTCTAGCTTCTTCTGTGAATAATCCACGGCGAATATGTAGAATTCATCTCCGCCTGTCCTTGCGCAGATCTCGCCGCTGTCGCAGCATTTCGTGATGATGTTCGCAAGCGCCTTGATCGCCCTGTCGCCCTCGTAATGCCCGAAATCGTCATTGATATGCTTCAGGCCGTCCATATCGAGCACCATAGTGCAGATAAGGTGCTTTTCGTCGAGCGAATGCATCATATCCCTTGACATATCGTCAAAGCCGCGCCTGTTGAGCATACCGGTCAGACTGTCGCG
>JAILFE010000216.1 GCA_024697725.1 Oscillospiraceae bacterium | reverse complement strand
TTACTGTTCACCATGTTGAGCCACTTGTCGAGCCACTTTTTCGCATCGGCGGGGAGCTGCTTGTTTCCCGCCGCGAATGCCTGTTTGAAATAATACCCGCCCTTTGTGCCGCCGATCTCCAGCGTGCCGAAGGATAACCCGGGAAATTCCTTTTTCCGCAGGAACAGTATGATCGTCCTGCCTTTAAGGTGACGTTCCGCATATCCTGCAACGCAGTTATGCTGATCCGCTCCCTCCCTGACGATGTCCCACGCTCCTCTCGGAACGACTATTTCATACTTGCCGCTTCGATATTCAAATCTGGCAGTATATTCCGCATATAATGTACAGCAGTACTCTTTCTCTGATCTCTGATTATCCTTTGCAAGGCGCTCCATTTCTATCAGCCGAAGCGCTTCTGATGTACGCTCGTGCATTGCCTCAAAATTGTGCGGGAGAGAAATTGCCGTATCACTGAGGTCGTATCCGAGCTTGAGGCAGTGCTCCACATGATCCCTGTAGCAGTTTGGGCTGATATCGTTGCTGTAAAGGTACTGAGTGATGCGGCGAGGTTTCAGCCCTGCCTTTTCGGACAGCTGCTTCGGAACATTCCTGCTGTATCCGTAAACCTTTGCCATCATTATGAGCTCCCCGGGGCTGTAATCGGGATATATTTCTCTGTATATCTTGTATTTGCTGAAAAGTTTTTCCTGCCCCTCAAGCGCCTTGAATTCGCTGCGGGATATCCCGAGCATTTTCAGAAGATCGTTCGACTTCCAGTTTATCTCCGGATTTTCATGCAGATAGCACTGTCCTCCCCAATAGCCGTTACAGCCTTCCACGACGGCAAAAGGACCGTACCCTGCTTTCATCAGGTACTCTAAATTCCTGTGTCGGCAGTATATCCGAAGGTACTCAAAGATAAGCCCGCCGCGGCAATCATCTATATACATACCGACGCAGCTGTATTTCATGCAGGATTCCTTTACAGCATCAATATTCAGCAGGCTGTATGAATTGTCCATGTTGAATCCGCTGCAGCACTGGTAGAAAACAGGCTCGCGGAATTCCTTCCGTATCGTCCACGATTCGCCGTCGTCCTTCCCGTACCGCACACAGCCGTCCTTTGCGAATACATACCGCTGTCTTTCAATTATCACTTTGCCGCGACTGTATCTGTGGAAGCAGCGGGCGAAGAGCTCGTTTCCGTTCGTGAGGAACACCGCGAAATTCGCGGCTCCCTTGCCCTCCATGCTCTTCATGATGCCGGCGGGTATAGCGGGAAATCTTTTCAGAAGAGCTTCTTTTCGTTCCTGTTTCAAAATTATCTCTCCTTTTCAGTCAACTGTAAAAACGGGCGTATTAAAACAGATCGTCCAGCGAAAGTGAAAGCGCCGACTTCGGTTTCTCTTCGGGCGCTGCGGGTGCTGCGGGCGCATTCTCCGTGCTTTCCTCGTGCGGGTTCAGCTTCACTACCATTGTAAAGGATATATCCGCTCCCTTGAAATAGAACTGAACGGCTCTCTTGTATGCGTCAATATCGGATATCGACGAACCTACACCGTTTGCGACCGCTTTCATGCAGTCGGCAAAGCTCCCGCCCTGCACTATAGCCTGTGCGAATTCATTATCCTGCTCGATGAATATCAGCAGTGCATCCTTAACGGCGGACTTCATGGCGGCGATCTTCGCATCACCCTTGCACTCCTTGTATTCCTTGTTCAGCTTGTCCTTTGCCTGCTGTCTGTAATTGGTCTCCTGTGTTATCATAGTGTCCTCCCGTTATATCTCCGTTATCCGTATCCCGAATATGTAAAGCATCAGCTTGCGCTTTATCCTGTATTCCTTCGTGCGCACGCCCTTCGTGTCCTCGACGACATGAACGCCGTTTTTGTCGATATAGTCGAAATCGGCTATGTACGCGCATTCACGCTCGACACACACCCCGTCCCTGTACTGCGCGGGTATCAGCATATACTTTTCCTGCAATTTCAGCTCGTTGATCTCTCCCGCACGCAGGAGCAGCTTCAGTTCACTGTATCGCGCGGCTTCTTTTGCACTGTCGAAGGGTATGCCGTCAACTGTCGTGCGGCGGTTGTGGTATTTGCTGTACATTGTTTACCTCCCTGTGACCCGTAGCGGGGTCGATCCCGAGCTTTGCGAACTTCCTCTTGAAAAAGCGGTCGAACATCCCATTGATGTTATCGAGAAAGCGCACCCTCGCCGCCTGTGCCGCCCATTCGCCCGCGAAATTCACCCTGAAAGGCTCGTCACCTTCATGTCGTGCGGGCTCTGTCACGAACCATGTGTAACTGTCGGTCTTCTCATTGTATTCATATCCTACGCTGTGACCCTTGAAATCCCTGATAAGATACTCTGTCATTTCATGCTCCTTATGAAATCCCGCAGATAGCTCTGTTTCTTCCGACGTTCTTCAAGGCAGTCTTTCAGCTGCTGTATCCGTTCCTCGAAGCTGCGCACCTCTTCGCTGATATCTTCGAGAGTCGCTTTGAGGATATCGGCGATATATGCCTTCTGTTCTTCGTAATCAAGCCCGGGCTTGACAACTTCGGGAACTTCGGATATACTGTAAGTGCTGATATTATTATCAGCGGTGATATCCTCCGGAACGTTTTCCATTGCCGTGGGCGTTTCGGGGGATCTGCTTTTCACCCTTTTGATAGTGCTGAACGACACCCCGTATCTGTCGGCTATTTCGGCGTAAGAATAGCCCATGTCAAGGTCATCGAGTATATTTTGCCGCATATCCTGCGGTATGGGACAGCCTTTGCCCATTTAAATCATCTCCTTCATGCGCACCGTGAACGTGACCGGTCTCGTCCTCCGCGGCTTGTGGTCGGTGATCGTCGTAACGGTGACGTGCTGGCGGTAAAATCTTGAAAAATACCACCTTGCACACTCGCAGGCTTCTTCTTCGCCTGCGGCATCTACTTCTATTGACCACTGTATGCCCGGATAGCTCTGCGGGCAGACTGTTACGTCAAACTGTTTCATCTTGTGTTCTCCTTTTCTGTTCTCAGTACGGCAGATCGCCGTAATCGTAATCCTGCGGAAAGCTCTGATATGAGGGCTGCTGCTGATATCCCTGCTGATTATATGCAGGAGCGGGAGCAGGCGGCACCTGTGCAGGCTGTCCCTGCGGCTGTGCGCCGCTCTGAGCGTGCGTCTTTTGCGTCTTTTCGGGAAAGTCTACCGATGATACCCATACCTCGAAGGTATAGACCTTTTTCCCGGTCTGCTTATCATCGTAAGAGCCCGCTTTTATGCTCCCTTCGACAAGGATCCTCGAACCCTTGACGAAATGCTTTGATATAAGCTCGGCTGTCTTGCCGATCGCTGTGCAGGTTATAAAATCCGTCTCTTCCTGCGAGCGGCGGCAGGCAACGCGGAAACGTGTGACAAGATTACCGCTCTGCGCCTGCCTCAGCTCGATATCGTTTGCTATGTTGCCCATGAGTATTGCTTTGTTCATGCTGTAAGCTCCTTTATTTCGTTATTTCGTTTTCGCGCTGTTTATCACATCGGCGACCATGTAAAGCAGGCTGTCGCCGTATGTGCTGACGGTGTAGTCCTCGCCGCCTACTGTGTAGGTGATAAGCTCCGATGTCTCTGTCGCATCATAACGTATCCCGCCGAAACTGCGCCCGAAGTGTGCGGAAAGTATATCATACAGATCAGTTTCGGCTATCCTTTTGCGTTCCTGCTGTTCACGGGTCAGTATGTACATACCCATATCAATCAGCTCCTTCCAGAAATTTTATAAATCCGAGCCTTGGTCATGCTGTAAGCTCCTTTTCCGCCTTTATGCTCCGCTCCTCTATCCACTTCATGAGCAGCGGTTTGTAAATCTCAAATGTATTCTGCTTCATTGGGATACATACCCCGAACGGATACGCCCCGCATTCTATACCAGCGCGCAGGTGCGCGTCCGAGATGTTCATTCCGTGTTCGCGGAGTATTTTTACACACTCGGCGATAGTTATCACAACGATCATGGTATCACTCCCTTACTCTATCCACGCCTTATCCGGCAGATCACCGATAAGACGGTCAAATTCTCTCACGGACCGCTCCCATTCATGAAAACCGTCCTCGTTTGCCTTTTCGTATGCTGCTTCGATATCCTTTATCGTTTGCAGGAAAGAAGCGTTTTCGCCGTTAAGGATATCCATAGTAGCTTTCAGATACTCGTACTTGTACTGCACATTCTGAAATGACAGGATAATTCCGAGCGTCCGCCCGATCTCCTGAAGCATCTCCGGTTTTGTCATACGCATTATGCGCTTTCCCGATTCGGATACCGCAAGCTCGCTCTCATAGCTTGTGAGGCTGTAATAATCCTCTTGAAAATCATCATAGCCGACTGCTTCAAAGCGGTTCCCGATAAGAGCGACTGAACAATCATCGAAATGCTGTTCCTCAAATTCGGATATTGCATTCCAGAGCTGATCGCATTCTGCCGAAAGCTCCGCGAACATCATACGGAACTCATACGCTTCCTCTTCGTCGCCGTCAAGGGCATTTGTCAGAGTGTCGATATCTCCGTCTATGACCCAGCGGATATTTTCGCATTCACCGCTTATCTCATAGAGCCTGTCCCTGATCTGCTCGTACCCCAGCTCTGCGAGGGCGGCTTTCCTGTACCGGAGCTGTCGGGAGTGTTCGGCTTTGGTCATGCTGTTCTTCCTTTCTTATCAGTTCCATGAATATCTCCGCGAGGAAGCTTATCTCTTCGTCGCTCACGGAGGCGGTCTTTATGTCGTATTTTTCGGTTGGTTTCATCGGATCACCCCCATTCTTTGATATCCGCTCCCGTGATCTCTTTCCACTTGGCGCGGATATCCTCTGCATCCTCTTCACGGGCGTATTTTTCCATGAGCTCAAACAGCGCATATGCGGTCGAGAGGCAGCGGGAGCAGATAAAATCCCGGTTGTCGTATGCGATCCTGATTATCTGCTTGCCGATAGTGTCGATCATGTCGTCAATAGCTTCGTAGGCATCGTTTCTCTCGCCTCTGACCCTGTCGAGATCGGCTGTGAGACGGCACATTACTTCGTGTTCCGTCATGTATGCCATGATATCACCTCAGTTCCCTTTCTGCTCCGTGGGCCGTTCAACGCACGCCCGGATAACAACCTTGATACATTGCGTAAATGTCTTTATTCCCACAAGAAATCCGATAGAAAATGCGTAGCCGGCGGCAATCACTACGATAAT
>JAILFE010000200.1 GCA_024697725.1 Oscillospiraceae bacterium | reverse complement strand
TTTTTTCCCGCAAGAGCGAAGCGGCAGCGCCCGAAGCCGAGATCCACGAGCTCGAAGAACTTCCCGCCCATTTCGAGTATGGTATCCTTTCCGACAACTCCGAGATCGCATACGCCGTTTTCAACATATGTAATAACATCCGCCGCCTTTGCGAGCACGACCTCGATAGTATCTCCTACGGGAAGTATCAGCCTGCGTCCCTTTTCATGCACCGCTGTGCAGTCATATCCCATTTTTTCGAGCAGTCCTACCGTATCCTTTTCGAGCCTGCCCTTGGTGAGTGCTATGCGCAGCAGCTTCTTTTCACTGTTCATCAGCCTTGTCCTCCCGAACCGTTACTGTATTTCCGTCCACGATATCTATGCGGTGTATGCCCTTCTCGCGGGCATAACGAACCGCATCATCCCCGGATGATGCCACCGAATTTTCCGATATAAGTCCCTCTGCCGCAAGCTTGCGGCAATGCATCGCAGCCATGAGCTCGCTGCCGTCCTTTCCGAACACGAGCACATCAGGCGCCTTGGGGACATATCCTCCCTTTCTGCGTAAGAGCTTTGCAGCCGCGTCAACGTTCACGGCAAAGCCTATCGCGGGAACGTCATATCCGTAATCCGAGAGCAGCCTGTCGTATCTTCCGCCCGAGAGCACAGGCTCGCCGACGCTGCTGATATATCCCTTTATCACAAGTCCGGTATAGTAATTGCTCCTGTTGACGCTGTTCATTATACCGAGATCGACCGTGACCTTCTCCCCGAAGCCATTCGAGGTGAAGCTGTCGTAGATGTTTTTCAGCTCGCAGAGAACTCTCCTTGTCTCGTCATTCGAGAACAGTTTATCCGCCTCGGCGAACGCCTCGGTTCCGCCGAAAAGACGCGGGAGCATCTTCAGAGTCCTTGCAGCCTCACTGCTGCCGAAGCTGTCGAGCAGATCGCAGAGCGCGGGGTAATTCTTCACCTCGATGAGCCCGCGTATCTCCTCCTCGGTATCCTCATCCGCACCGAGCTGCTTCATAAGCTCGCGGAAATATCCGATATGTCCTATCTCAAGGCGGTAGTTCTCCTGCTCGACCGTCTCGAGCGACCCGGCTGCAAGCAGCAGCACCTCGGTATCCGCGCGTTTTGACGACGAGCCTATGAGCTCTATGCCCGTCTGGCGTATCTCATCGCTCCTGCCCCTCATCCCGGGACGGCAGCGGCAGACGTTCTGACTGTAATAAAGTCTGACAGGCAGTCCGCTGTCACGCAGCCTTGTTGCAACAACTCTTGCGATAGGCATCGTAGAATCCGGGCGCACAACGAGCAGTCTTCCCTTTGAATCGGTCAGCTTATAGAGCGTCTCCTGCGGGAAGCAGCGCGATTTGCGGTCAAATACATCGTAGAATTCAAGTTCCGGCGTCATGACCTCGGTATATCCGTGCAGTCTGAACATCTCCCTGAGCTTTTCCTCAACATACCTTACCGATGTGCAGTCGCCAAGCACAAGATCGCAGGTCCCCTCGGGAGATATAAGATCATATGTCCTCATAAACAGCGTTCTCCGTTTCTGTATACTTTAATTGATTACTGTGATAATTTATTATTGTGATATCATAATAACATACCGCCGCCGATTTGTCAAGAATACGGGAAAATTTCAACATTATTGACCTATATGACCATATCTCCCGCAAAGAATTAGGCTATTTTGACGAAAATCACTCCCCCTTTATCCTGCCGATTATGCTCTTTTCAAGCCGCGACACCTGCGCCTGGGATATCCCTATCTCGTTTGCGACCTCCGTCTGTGTCTTGCCGTCGTAAAAGCGTCTGATAAGTATCTCCCTCTCGCGCCCGCGCAGACCCTTCACCGCCTCCTTGAACGCTATCTCATCGAGCATACAGCTGTCGTCGGAATGATCTCCGAGCTGATCGAGCAGATAGAGCGTATCTCCCGAATCGGAATATACCGGCTCATAGAGCGACACCGGGTCGGATATGCTTTCAAGCGCTGTGACAACGGTACTTTTCGGCAGCTTCATCTCTGCGGCTATCTCCTCGACGGTCGGTTCGCGCCCGAGCTTCGCCGTGAGCTGTTCGCGTGCCTGCATCGAATGATAGGCGGTATCGCGCAGCCCTCTGCTCACACGTATCGGGTTGTTGTCGCGTATATACCGCCGCAGCTCTCCGCTTATCATAGGCACGGCATAGGTCGAAAAGCGCACATCAAGGTCGGTATTGAAATTGTCTATCGCCTTCATCAGTCCTATGCACCCGACCTGGAACAGATCATCCGCGCTTTCCCCCTTCCCCGTAAATTTCTTTATAACGCTCAGCACCAGCCGCAGATTTCCGCTGATAAGTCTGCTTCGCGCCTTGCGGTCGCCCTTTCCCGCCGCCTTCAGCAGAGCGTTCTTTTCATCCTCGCTCAGAACGGGGAGCTTTGAAGTATCAAGTCCGCATATATCAACTTTATTATAATACATCTGTCAATCTTCCATTTCATCGGCGGCTCATGCCGCTCTACGAAAAGAATTATTGTCAGATATGCCGCCTGTTATTCGGAGATATCGGATGTAAAATATGGCAGTTCGTTTTTGACGGCAGGATGTGATATGCTGCCCCCTGCCGCTTGATTGTATATATGCAAAAAAGTATTATTAAATATATCTGAAAATTTATGCAAAATGCTTGATATTCAAAAAAATATGTGATATAATATATAAGTACAGTGTATTGCAGACCTATGAAACACACATTCCGAAACGAGGCGATACTTTTGAAACTCAGCTGGGAAGATTATATGCAGTTCTGCCGCAGTATAAATGCCGTTACACGTCCGGAAAATTTCTTCGGGATAGTCAGCGATTCCATTAAAAATATCGCCGATAAGCTCGATCTTGCAGAGCTCACCTTCGAGGCAAGGATCGCACCCAAATATATTCGTCTTAACGGCAATGACGTATGCGTGCTGTTCTACCGCAGTGAAACAGAAGCTCCGGACAAGGATGATCCCATTATATTGACAACAGATTCCCCGGGTGTCGGGATAACGACCTATCATGCCTTCCATACAAAGGATGTACCGTTCACATCAGCCGACAGGGAGAATATCTTGTTCATCCTTCAGACGATACACAACGCCGCTTCAAGGATAACGCTGTCCAAAAATATAATCACTGCACTTTCGCTCGACAGCCTTACGGGAGTATACAATGTCGAAGCGATACACAACAATATCGTCCTTCTCACCCGTGACGATATCATAAACGAATACAACGGCACGTTTTTGAATATCATCAAATTCGGCGGCTTCAACAAGCTTTACGGGAACCGCGGCGGAGATATGATCCTGAAAGCTGTCGCGCAGAAGCTCTCAGAAGCCTGCGAGGACAGGGAATTTGTCGGCAGGCTCGGCGGAGACAATTTCTTCATAATGTACAAAAAGACCCGCTCGGAAATCTGGATGGAGCTGTTTGACGGCTTCGACGTCAGCATCAGACTGAACGGTGAGATGAAGAACGTGCACATATCCTTCTATGCCGGGATATACGAGACAACGGGCTCATGCCGCGATATCGCACAGATAATCGGCAACACCTCGCAGACCTGCAAATTTGCCCGCAGACCGGAAAGCCCGAACCTGATATTCTATTCGGAAGCTATCGAGGAATTCCACGCCCACAGCAACGAAGTATTCGCCTCCTACAGGGATGCGATAAAGAACGGAGATATGATACTCTATTTCCAGCCGAAGGTCGATCTGAAGACCTACGAGCTGTGCGGCGCCGAAGCTCTTTCACGCTGGAAATACAACGACGAGATAAAATCTCCCGCATGGTATATCCCGATACTCGAACAGAGCAGCGCCATATGCGATCTTGATATGTTCAATCTG
>JAILFE010000105.1 GCA_024697725.1 Oscillospiraceae bacterium | reverse complement strand
GCATCGAGCATATTTTCGGTCAGATGACAGGACAACTGCATGGCATAAATATCCGCTCAATAGGTCTGACACGCGCATGGTTCAACATTGGACTGTTGAATCTCGTTTATAACTTCATGAGGTATGAATTTTTGAAACGTCTGAAGCTACCCAAAGGGATAAGTGCGCCCTGTTGAGGAAAAGAGGGTAGAAAAGCATCGGTAATATGGCTGTTTATAGCTTGACAAGCGTTGATACCGCTAAAAAATGGCACATTATGCTGATAGAGCAGATTTTGGGGTGGTTTTTAGAGGCTGCCTTATGACATTATCTGTATGAACGAAAGCTCTTTCAAATACTTTGTTACGCTCACTATTGACCCCGACAAGGTAAACAGCAAAGACCCCCGAGAGGTCATTCCCCTACTGCGGAGTTTCCTCAAAAATATGACATCTCGTTACGGATTGAAATATATCCTTATCCCCGAACATCACAAGAGCGGCGGTATACATTTGCACGGACTTTTCAGCGACAGTATAGAACTTGTTGACAGCGGGACACGCAAAGCTAAAGGCTATGAGAAACCAATGAAAATAGAAACTCTCAAACGCAAAGGAATAAACGTTGATGAATGCCAAATGGTGTATAATCTCCCACAGTGGAAACACGGGTGGTCAACTGCATATGAGGTATACGGCAATGTAAACGGTGTTGCTTCATACATCACCAAATACATAACAAAAGACCTTGCAAAGATATTCGGCAATTTCTACTATGCAGGCGGCAACATAACAAGAGAAGTCCCCAAAGAACTGACCGACACCGATTTCCAAACAGCCGATTTTGACAAAGAATATGAGATAGCAAAAGCGTTTCTAAAGCTCAAATATCTGACAACAGATGTTTAAAAGTCAATTATCAATGCCTGCAATGCCTTTTCACGGTACAGTGAGTTCTCAGAAAGTTGACAGAAAGTTTGCAGAAGCTCCGAGAGTTCCAAAGGGGGGCGCATATAATCAAAGGTTGGGGAAACGTCCCCGTCACTAAATGCGAAGTGGTACAGTAACAGCCCCTTGGCAACTAAAGAACAGGATGCAAATGTGCGGCACACTCGGGGCGTTTCCCCTTAATTGCCAGAAAAGCGCCACCCTTTGGAACTCTTGGAGGAGTCTGCAAAGTTTATGTCAAGTTTATGTGAACGGTCAGAACCAACTTCAAACCCCTATTGCAAGGGGACGGGGGTTGCGGCAGGCAATACAAAGAAAGGATAAACAATGATCTTCTCAGAATGGTTTGATATATTTTATAGATCATATTGTGACGGTGCATTATCTTACGAGTGTGCAAACGAATATCAAATAATCTACAAAAAGCACTACACATTACTCTATGATATGGAACTTACAAGCATTAAGCCGTTACACATACAGCAATGCATAAACACTGCTGTTAATTACAGTTCAAGCAGGCAAAGAAAAGTGTATTTCCTGCTTCACAGGATATTTGAGCAAGCAATATTCAATGATTACGCAAGTGAAAATCCAGTCATTAAAGCTAAGCCGCCCAGAAAGATAAAGAAAAACCTTGTGGTTTTTGAACCCGAGCAAATCGAAATGCTTTTTGATAACTACTGCAAGGAGAGCCGAATGCTGTTGCTTGAACTGTGGACAGGTCTAAGGCGCGGTGAGCTTCTTGCTCTTGAATGGGATAACATAAATCTTGATAAAGGCTTCATAAACGTTTGTCAGACTGTTGTATCCGGCAAGGGCGGACAATTCGTTCGCAAGTCTACTAAAAGCAACAAAGACCGCATAGTTCCTTTGTGCGACGAGAGCCGCAGAATACTTTTTGACATAAAACAATATGACAGCGCAGAAGGCTTCCTGTTTAAAGCAAAGAATGCTGAACGTCCTATGGGGTTCAGAACATATCACGACAGATTCAGAGCCTACTTCAAAGCACAGCAGGCAAAGCACCCCGACCTGCCATATATGAAACCCCACAAGCTAAGGCATACATACGCTTCGTATATGCTCCAAAACGGCGCAGATATTGAGACAGTCAAATTGCTTCTCGGTCACTCCGACATAAGCACAACAGCACTCTATGTACACTCTAATTACAAGCAGATGCAGAAAGCCGCCGAAAACCTTAAATTCACTTAATTGCTCACCGCACTTTTTTTCATAAACAAAAAACACCGTGCTAAAAGGAATGCCCTCAAAGCACGGTGTTTCCTCGTTGGTGCGGATAATGTGACTTGAACACACACGGTTGTTACACCACTAGAACCTGAATCTAGCGCGTCTGCCGATTCCGCCATATCCGCATAACTTAACTATCTAATTATACTATATATCCCCCGATTTGTCAAGAGCTTTTTTCAAAAAAATCAAAATTCCCTCAGAAGCCGCAGAAACAGGCATCGGAGGGAATTATTATTATTCCTTGTTTCTCATAAGCTCGTGCATATCCGCTATGAGCTGTTCTATATCGGAATTGCTGTATGTGCTGCCGTCCCAGTATTCATGAGCAACGACAGCCTGCCATACGAGCATTGCCATGCCGCCCGTTGTGCCGATGTCGTGCTTTTTTGCGATGCTCATCAGCTTTGTGACCTCGGGATTGTATATCACATCAAATACATACCCGCAGTGCTTCACGATATCCTCCGAAACGGGGCAGGCGTCGGTCTTGGGGAACATACCCACAGGAGATGCATTCACCAGAAGATCAAAGCTGCCGCTTATCTCGTCGGGATGTATCACGTTTATCCTGCTGTCGATGCCGTTCTTCTCGGCATATTCACGCACGGGATCAACGGTATTCTCAAAACCCTCCAGCACCGATACAGTGAGCTCTGCGCCCGCACGCACTGCCTCTATAGCCATCATCCTGCCGACACCGCCGCAGCCGCACTGGAGCACCTTCCCGCCGAGCGATATCCCCTGCGCTTTCAGTGAACGCAGAAAGCCGTCGCAGTCGGTGTTGTAGCCGATATGCTTTCCGTCATGCACCGCAACGCAGTTCACCGAATCGTATCTCTGTGCGGAAGCATCGAGACTGTCAAGGTATTTTATAATGGATATCTTGTGCGGGATAGTGATGTTGAAGCCGTCCGTTTCAAACAATGAAGGGATATTCTCTTCAAGCGCCTCGGGCGGTATCTCGCGTATCGTATAATCATAGTCTTCTACGCCGGAAAGCTCAAAAAGGCGCTTGTGTATCGGCGGCGACATGGTGTGCTTGAGCGGATATCCGAGTATAGCATAATGTTTCATTATAAATCATCCTTTGTTATTCAGATAGTATAATAAGATCAGTAATCCATAAGGAATACCAGTATCCTGTCCGAGGAATAAAGGTCGGTATAGCTTATCTTTCCCTTGTAACCCGCCCTCTCCATAACAGCTGCGATATCGGTGCTGCCATCGCCTGAGCGGACAGTAAGCTTCTTTATTATACTGCCGAAGAGCTTGTCGGTGGATACCATTACGGTAAAGCTGTGTCTGCCGTCCTCATAGGCGCTGCGGCAGCCCTTTTCCACAGCAGAAAGCGCCGATTCGTAGCTGTCGGCATACATCCCGCTCTGGTAGTAGTAGTTCATCGCACTGCTCATTGATCTCGGAGGGTCATAAAGCGAGGAATCTATAGTTCTTGTCATGGCGATATCGGCATCCCCGACAAGGAAATACCGGTAAAGCACCATATCGGGATATTTCTCCGCGATCATCCGTTCGGGATGATCCCATGTCACATCGACATGATACCAGTTCCCGTCGAGCCTGACCATGTTCCACATATGCGCGGAGCTGGTATTTCCCGTTACTATTACGTTTTCTATCCCCGCAAGATTGCACAGATAGGAAAAAGCCTTTGCAAAGCCCTCGCAGAGCGCTTTTCCGTCAACGAGAGCGCCGTATATCGTGTCGGCGTATTCCCCGCTCGTGTCGCTCGCGCAGCCGGTTATCAGGCTGTCGTGGAAGAGCTTGAGCTTTTCATAATCGGACATATCCCCGGTGACCCGTGACATTATGCCCGCCGCTGCCGATTCAACGCTGCGCAGCATGGTATTGAGCTCCTCGGGAGTATATTTGTATGTCAGCTCCACTGTGAAGCTCTGTGCGCCTATGCTCGTATCGCCGACACGGCGGTCGGCAAGGTGGAAATAAGCGCTGTTCTCGATCCTTATCAGCTCGAATATCCTGCTGTAGAGCGCACCGCTCTCATCGATATTAGGTATCTCGACCTTTTTTTCGCAGTTCCTGACCGCGTCGTTTATCTTGTCGTATATCTCCTTTTCGTCATCACTGAGCCTGTCATAGCCGTAGCGCGAGGTCATTTCTGCGGGAGGATCCACAAATCTTGTCTCCACAGGCTTTTCTGTGCGCTTGACGCTCTCTCCGGTATCGGCATAGATGATGTGATAGCTCGTTTCGGCAGGCACATCCTCTTTGACCGAAGAGCAGGCGGCAAGCCCCGCAGCAGACAGCGCGGCAGCACATAATGCCGCTGTGAGCCTGAGCGCGGCTGATTTTCGTTTTGCGATCATATCCGCCTCCGGTATTATTTATTATTCGTAATCCAGATAAAGCTTCATTGTATAGGTGCTTTCGTTCGTGTTGTGGTACACCGAATCGGTATAATACTTTTTCGGTGCCAGTATCAGCGCCTCTTCGAGTATGGATATAGCGTTCCTGTCGGAATTTTCCTCGGAATCATCGAAGAGGATGTTGTATATCTCTCTGAAAGTCTCGCTGTCGGAGCATCTGAACTGTATCGTCGATGCCCCTTCTCCGGATGCTCTTACCGCCTCGCGGAGGATTATCTCCCTTGCATCGTCATAGCTGTAAGCCACAAGACCGTTGTAGCTGTAGTATTCGTAATCGTCCGAATCCGCATCGGGCAGCTCGTGCGTGTTGCCCGTTATGGAACGCAGCTCCTGCATACGTGCGGTGGAAAGGCAGAAATAATCATATCTCACCGAATCGGGATATCTCGTCTTGTCGGGATCGTCCCATGTGAGATCGATATGGTACCATTTTCCGTCAATCTTGACCATATTCCACATATGATCCTCGATAGCGACTCCGAGCACGATATCCGTCTCGATACCGCATTTTTCACAGAGATAGGAGAACGCTCTCGTATATCCCTGACACTGTGCCTTTTTCTCGGAAAGCGCACCGTATATGCTCGTGATATTGGCGCCCTCGGTGGTATAGGTGCAGTCCTTTATTATGCTGTCATGGATAAGACGGACTATATCATAATCGCTCATGCCGGGAGTTATCTTTGAAAGAATCGCATCCGCCTGTGCGTCTATCTGCTTCTGCATATTCGCGGTGCGTGTCCTACTGTAGATATACGACAGGCGCATATTCGTCACATATCCCGTGCTGCTGTCGGTGACATACTCCATGAGCGTGTCGATATAGAAAAGTCTCACCTCATCGGTATATACACACTGGTACGCATTGAAAAGCTCATCGAAAGTGATCTTCTTTGATATCGGGAACTCGACCGCATCCTCATAGTTCAGCATGGCGTCAACGATAACGTCATAGGCATATCTTTCGTTATCGGAGAGGTAATAGAAGCTGTTGGTGTGCATCACCTCATTTTTGCCGGTATAGCTGCTGGGTATCCGTGCATTGCGTCTTTCTATGCGCTTTGCGTTGGCATCAGCGGCATTATCGTACAGCTCTGCCGTGGTCTCGGTGCGTGTCGTCGTAGTTGTCGTTTCGGGAGTCGTTTCCGTCCGCTGTGTGATGACCTTCGTTGTCACAGTCGGATGCTCCGTCTTCGCTATTGTCTGTGTTTCCGAGGGAACAGTGCGCTCGGTATCCGTGGCGGTGAGCCTGTTATAGTATTCGTCCGCCGGCACATCGGGGATGCCGTAAAGTGCGATATCCTCGGTGGTGGTATATTCGGGCTCGGTCTGAGGGACAGCCGTCACCTCGGGAGCAGCAGTCACAGTCGGTTCAATTCCGTAGATATTTCCGTTTTCGTCGGTATAGGTCGTGGCAAGCTCGGTGCCGGTCTTTCTCTCCGAAACGGTCGTTTCTTCGCTCGCTGCGGAAGTTGTCGTCTGTCCGGACGAGGAGCTTATATATTCAACAGGCGGTTCGCTTGCTGCGGTAGGCATCGAGCCGTCAAAATCATTTTCCGGTATCTCACCGCATGAGGCAAGGAGAAATACGGACAGAGCTGCTGCAAGCACAGCCTTTTTTACCATAGTATCACCTTTTTTATCCAACGGGACACCCGTTCCTGTAATATCTGTACTATTCCGCGGGGCATAGAGTGATATGGATGATATACAGATCATCATTGAGATAGCGGACATATTTCCTGTCCGATATGCTGCCGCTCATATTGTTTTCGGCAGCCGCCCCGGATATGACAGTCCATACACTGCCGAGATTGAACAGCTGCAGCGAAGCGATGCTGTACGCAGAAAAGGACGTGAATTTCACTTCCGCTTCATAGCGTCCCTCCGAAAGAGCCCATGATGCGGACTTTTTCAGCAGACTGACCCCGCTGTCCGCATCCTCGGCAAGCAGTCCCTCGCGGGCAAAATAGCTCTGCGTGTCGGTGCAGGCGGGATAGGTGAAATATTCATCGTTCTGCAGATGTGTCCTGCCGAGTATCTCGGAATCGGAGACGAGCAGATAATATCTTCTCAGAAAATCCGGATCGGGATCACCGAGCATGGGATCGTCCCATGTGCAGTCAACATTGTACCAGTTGCCTTCGAGCTTGACTATGTTCCAGGCATGGGTCACTCCCTCGGGAGTAGATCCGGTGACTGTCATGCAGTCGATACCGCTCTTCAGGCACAGATAGTCGAATGCGAAGGCATACCCCTCGCACTGCGAAGCACCTTTGCAGAACGTGCCGTAGATCGTGCTGGAATTCTCGTCATCCTCGGAAAACTGTGTATGGGTCACGATATGATCGTGGAAATACTTTATTTTTTCATAATCCGACATACCGTCGGCGTTTTTCAGTATCTCCCCGACGGCCTCGTCTATCTCGCTCTGCATCTGACGAGCGAGCGAGCGGTCGAAGCGGTAGGTCACGGTCTGTTCGCCGTCTGCGGGAAGATAGTAAAGACTGTTCAGCCAGAAAAGCTGCGGCTCGTTATTATAGAGCGCGACAAACACCTTCCGTGCGCTGTCGGGATCGACCGGCACGGAATACTTCACCGACGGGAGATAGTTCTCAACGGTCTGTTTCAGCTCATCATACATCGTTTTCTCGTTATCGGAGAGGGTATTGTAGATATAGCGTTTGTCGGGATCGGCATCCGG
>JAILFE010000096.1 GCA_024697725.1 Oscillospiraceae bacterium | reverse complement strand
TAAGATATCCTGCCCGTCGATAATCGACGAGCTTTCCACCGAGCGCATACTCACGATGACCTATGTCGACGGCTATGAGATATCAAAGCGGGACAAGGCTATTGAAGACCGTATTAACTGCAATGAGATAGGCAAGACCATAGTAGAGAACTATATACACCAGGTGCTCGATGTGGGCATATTCCACGGAGATCCGCACCAGGGCAATATCATGATAAGCGGCGGCATCCCTTATTGGATAGATTTCGGGATGATAGGCAGGCTCAGCAGCAGCAGTATCGACAGCGTGCAGGCAGTGATACTCGCGTTCCTGAAAAAGGACACGGGCGAATTCGTCGATGCGGCGCTTGCAATGGGCACTCCCCCGGCGGATATCGACAAGGGCAGGTTCACCGACGACGCCGAGGCTCTGATAGAGAAATACAGCTCGTCAAAGAGCCTTGAAAAGCTCGATATGGGCGTGCTCATGAACGAGCTCATGCAGATACTCAGAAGATACAATATCCCCATCCCGGGAGAATACACCATGCTCGTGCGTTCTCTGGTGACGATAGAGGGCGTTCTCGGGGAATTCTGTCCGGAGCTGAATCTTTTCGATTTCGTAATGGAAAAGATGACCGACCGCATCAGGAAGAACACCGATATACAGGCGAAGATAAAGGATCTTCTGCAGCTTTCCGCAGCGGAAGGGCTCAAAGCCGTAAAGCTGCCTAATATACTTTTCAATATACTGCGGAATCTTTCAAAGGGACGTCTTAAAATAAATTTCGAGGTATCGAGCGGCAAGGAAGTATCGAACGTGATACGCATATTCGTGAAATCGGCGATACTGTCCATGTTTGCGAGCATCATGTTCCTCGGGTCGTGCATACTCTGTGTGTGCGATATCGAACCGAAGATACGCGGGATCCCCGCTGTCGCCTTCGGGGGCTTCGTTTTTTCAACAGCACTCGGGATATACACCATGAAACTTCTTTCAAGCATCGACGATCACTGAAAAGGCAGAGCATAGAGCGTTTTGATTAAGGAGTGACTTCTCTTGGATAAGCTGCATACCCGAAAAAAAAGACTGATATCGCCGGGCAGCATAATGCTGTTCGCGGCGGGAGTGCTGCTCAATCTGCTCGGCGCACAGATACCCGGACTGCTCGGGATACCGATATATATCGACAATATAGGCACTGTCTTTGTCGCGGCGACACTGGGTATAGTACCCGGCATGGCGACTGCATATATCGGCAATCTGTTCTATTCGTTCCAGCAGCCCGAATGGCTGTACTGGGGTATATTCGGCGTATTCTTCGCATTTATCGTGGGAAGATCAGCCGAAAAGGACAAATTCAAGAGCATCCCGGATATGCTCCGTATCGTGCTGATAATGACAGCCGCCAACGGCATACTCGGCGAGCTGTTCTCATGGGTGCTCTCGGGCTTTGACCTGAGCACCGGCATGACAGCGGAATACGCAGAGAGCGTAAGGCGTTTCCTGCCTCTGCCGCAGCCACTGCTGAGGATACTCGTGAATATAGCCATAGAAGCGGCTGACAAGGCTGTCACGGTGATACTCTCATATATCTGCATACGCACCGTTCTGGCACTGTTCCCTCAGATAAAAAAAGAGATCGGGAAGCAGACCTATTCGCCTCTTCGGAACAGAATGGTCAAACTCATCTCAGTTTCCACGACCGTTACGGGCGCAGCGGTGTTCATGATCGCCTGCCAGACCTACTACAGATATGTGGTCGCAAATGAAGATCTCACAATGGCGCTTATACTCCAGCGGTGTCTCACCTTCGGAGGAAGTCTTTTCGCCGCGATGATCGGCGCACAGATATGCCTTATCGGATTCAGCGTGGCATATATCGCTAAGACCGTCGTTGACCCCGTGAACAGCATGAGCAAGGCGATGACGGAATTTGTCGGCACGGATGATGACAAGTATTCCGACGTGCAGGCAGTAAAGGATATCGAGATAACGACGAACGACGAGATAGAGAACCTCCATTCCAATATGTCGATGCTCGCGGATGATATAGTCCGCTATATAGGCGCTCTGAACGACAAGATGGATGAGCTGACCCGCCTGCAGCAGAACATAATCACCACAATGGCGGATATCATCGAGAGCCGTGACGACACGACCGGTGCGCACGTCAAGCGCACTGCCGCATATGCCGAGATAATCGCAAGACAGCTCCTTGAGGACGGAGTATACACCGATGAGATAACCGAAGAATTTATAGACAATCTTCGCATTGCCGCCCCGCTGCACGATGTCGGGAAGATATGCGTCTCCGATGCGATACTCAACAAGCCCGGAAGACTCACCGATGAAGAATTCGATATAATGAAGACCCACACCACCCACGGCAGGGAGATATTGGAAAAAGCTCTTGTAAATCTCGGCTCGTTCGATTATCTGACTATGGCAGAGGATCTCACGCAGTACCACCACGAATGGTGGAACGGCAACGGCTACCCCGAAAGGCTCTCGGGAAAAGATATCCCGCTGAGCGCTCGCATCATGGCGATAGCGGATGTATACGACGCGCTGACCTCGAAACGGCAGTACAAGGAGCCGTTCCCCCCGGAAAAGGCCAAGTACATAATATCCGTTCAGGAAAAGGGGACTCATTTCGAGCCGGTCGTAGTCGATGCCTTCGTGAATGCGTATGACAAGATAGAGACCGCCCGCAAGAGCGAGCTCGATGACCAGCAGTGACCGGTACACGGAATATGGAAGAAAAAATATTTATCCCCGAAAAAATAAAAGCCCATACAGGCGGCAGAAGATACAGCACGGACGCGCTCGGCAAATCGGGCGCATCGGTATATATCTATGACGATATGGTGCTGAAGACCGAAAAATACAGCCCGGAATTCGATACACAGATAAAGCTGTATGAATGGCTCGGCGGGAAGCTGCCCGTACCGGAGCTCATCGAATGGGATATCGCCGACGGCATGAGCTATATGCTCACAAGCAGGATAAGCGGTCATAACGGCTGTGATAAGGATATGCTCGATCACCCCGAAACGCTGACAGAGCTGCTTGCCAAGGGACTGAAAATGCTCTGGGACACCGATATCACCGGCTGTCCGAGAGAAAACACCTATGACGTCATGCTCTCACAGATGAAAAAGCGCATAGACAGCGCCCCCGCTTCACTTGAAGGCATATGCAGGGAGAACGGCTTTTCCGATGCATACGAGCTTTTCGGATATCTCGACAGCCACCGTCCCGGATATGACCCCGTTTTTTCGCACGGAGACTTCTGCCTGCCGAACATATTCTTTGAAAACAATACCGTGAGCGGATTTATAGACATAGGGAATGCCGGCATATCCGACAGATATTCCGATATCTCGGACTGCCTGCGCAGTCTCAGGCGCAACACCGACGGCACCTTCGGGAAGGTAATAGACGGCTTCGACCCCGATATGCTGTTTGAAAAGCTCGGCATCTCCCCCGACCGCGAAAAGATCAGATTCTTCGACCTTATAGAATCGGTGTTTTTCTGACGCAGCAGACGTTCACCGCAAAAGGCATAATGCAAAAGATCAGCCGGGACAGCATAAACGCCCGAGCTTTATCATGAAAGGATATATACATATGGATCATCAGACAGTCATTGTCCTCGATTTCGGAGGACAGTACAATCAGCTCATCGCCCGCCGTGTACGTGAATGCGGCGTATACTGCGAGGTAAGATCATGCAGGACACCGCTTGAAGAGATACTTGCAATAAAGCCCGCAGGCATCATATTCACAGGCGGTCCCAACAGCGCATATCTCGACAGCTCCCCTACCGTATCCGCAGAGATATTCGATGCCGGCATACCTATCCTCGGCATATGCTACGGATGTCAGCTCATGGCGCATCTGCTCGGAGGAACGGTCTCCCCGTGCGACACCTCGGAATACGGCAAGACAGTGACCTATTACGACAAGTCCTGCACTCTTTTCGGCGCTGTTGACGAGCTGCCCGAAAAGGCGATATCATGGATGAGCCACACCGATCTTGTGACTGCGCTCCCGGAGGGCTTTGTGAATGCCGCTCACACGGACTGCTGTCCGAATGCGGCGTTTTACAACAAGGAGAGAAAGCTGTACGCCGTGCAGTTCCACCCCGAGGTGAACCACACGGAACACGGCATACGTATGATAGACAGCTTCCTGAAAAACGTCTGCGGATGCACCGGCGACTGGACAATGGAGAATTTCGCCCGCACAGCCGTGAACGAGATACGCGAAAAGGTCGGCAGCGGAAAGGTACTTCTCGCGCTCTCGGGCGGAGTTGACAGCTCGGTATGCGCGGCGCTGCTCTCGAAGGCGGTCGGCGACAGGCTGACCTGTATATTCGTCGATCACGGGTTCATGCGCAAGAACGAGGGCGACGAGATAGAACGTGCCTTTTCTGGAAGAGAACTGAACTTCATCAGGGTAAACGCAAAGGATATATTCCTGTCGAAGCTTAACGGAGTATCCGACCCCGAGACCAAGCGCAAGACTATCGGCGAGGAATTCATACGTGTATTCGAGGCGGAAGCGAAAAAGCTCGGAAAAGTGGATTTCCTCGCACAGGGTACTATATATCCTGATGTCATCGAGAGCGGTCTCGGAGATTCCGCTGTGATAAAATCGCACCACAACGTAGGCGGACTGCCCGACTATGTGGATTTCAAGGAGATAATCGAGCCGCTGCGTCTGCTCTTCAAGGATGAAGTACGCGCACTCGGACGGGAGCTCGGTCTTGACGACGTGCTCGTTGACCGCCAGCCGTTCCCGGGTCCCGGACTTGCGATACGCATAATCGGCGAGATCACCGAAGAAAAGCTCGATATGCTCCGCGACGCCGATCTCATATTCCGCGAGGAGATAGCAAAGGCAGGTCTCGCAACTAAGATACACCAGTATTTCGCGGTGCTGACGAATATGCGCTCGGTAGGCGTTATGGGCGACGGCAGGACATACGATTACACCATCGCACTGCGCGGCGTCACGACCACCGATTTCATGACCGCCGATTTTGCTCAGATACCCTATGAAGTCCTCGGCAGAGCCTCCGAAAGGATCGTAAACGAGGTCAAAAACGTGAACAGAGTAGTTTACGACATTACAACCAAGCCCCCGGCTACGATAGAATGGGAATGATACCCAAGCGCTCCGAAACGGCTTGAAATCGTGCTTTCCTGATTTGACTTGATAACATTGGCAACGATTTGGCAACATTCGGGTTTTATTGAAAGTAAAGAGCTATCTGATTTGGTTTTGATCGGATAGCTCTTTTGTTATTCCATTATCCAGATAATGTTGATGGCTTTCTTTATGCTTTTAACAGGATTCTTTAATTGGCTCGCAAGATCATTCTCATCATCGACACTAATTTTTTTACAAAGATACCTTTCACCGCTGTAATCGTAATTGAGTTCGCCTGTAGTATATTCGTAGTTCACATCTTCAATACCAATTATTTTCTTCCCTAACGACGATGCAATCATTTCTGCCTTGCTCTTGGAGTCGTTAATCGCACTTTGAAGTACAATCTGTTCTTTTTCAGGTTCATCACTGATTTCAAAAGCAACTGCATATTCTATATCTGACATAGATTCCATTAATACAGCTATTTTTTCAACTGCTTTCAGATTTGAACACATTTTAAGCATAATGGTTTTTTCGTAAGTATATTTCGATGCACTGTATCCCTGCTTAACTGAAAAATTATCGATAATAAAGTCATTGGGTTTGAGATCAAGTTCATCATTCATAGTTTGCAGAAACTGTTCAGTGCGTTTCTTTCCAGATTCAATAGCTTCTCCTGATGACTGTAACGTAGCTTTAATCTTAAATGTGATGGTAAACTGGTCTACAGCAAAATCATATTTTGCCTCTCCTCTGACTTTCATGGTACTCATTATGATTCCTCCTTAGATTTATTGTGAGCAGCTTCATTCCGCTCCGCCTCTGACCCCGGATACCTGTATCTCCACCGGTCATATGGATAGACTTCATCTAATGATTTGGGAAATGCGATGTTGAAAATAAACGCTTGAACTTAGTACATTTGAACCACCGCCTTTCCCTAAATTCAATTATAGCATACAAAGTGTAACAAAACAAGATATACATCAACATTTTATACTTGACAACCTCCCCCGATCTGCGCTATAATACCAGATATGGAACACGCCGCCGGGCGGTAGGTTTACAGAGAAAAGCAAGACTTATAAATGGAGGACATAATTTTGAAAACGGTATTAAAAAAGATCATAAAAACAGTATTGCTCGGATTTCTGATACTGATAGCAGTATTTCTCCTCGTTATGACGATATACAACCGGATCATGCTCGGCAGGGAAAAAACACTGTTGAAAAGCTGCCCCGGTGAGTTTGTCGAGGTGGACGGGAAGAACATGAGCATCTACGTATCCGGCGAAGGAGAACACACACTCATATTTATGTCGGGTGCGGGCATTACCCTGCCGATATATGATTACAAGCCTTTTACTGATCGTTTTGAAGATGAATACAGGGTAGTCGTTATCGAAAAGTTCGGATACGGCTTCAGCGATTGCTGCGACGGTCCCAGAGATGTCGGGACAAGGGTAAGGCAGGATCGTGAAGCGCTCAGAGCCGCCGGTATAGACGGGTCGTACATCCTCTGCCCGCATTCCTATTCGGGGCTTGAGGCGGTTTACTGGGCGCAGAATTATCCCGAAGAGATAGAAGCGATCATAGGTCTGGATATGGCTGTGCCTGCATCCTATGACAGCTATGACGAAAAAATACTATCGTCGGTCAGATCGACTGATTCTCTGAAAAGAGCAGTGAGAAAAACAGGTCTCATCAGACTCTTCGTCGGCAGCGGTTCGATGCCCGGATATCTTACAGAACAGGAGAAAAAGGCTGCGGTCGCAGTCATCTGCAGCAATTACAGAAACGAGACCGTTTCTGCCGAGACCGATAATATCATTTCCGATCGCAGTACAGTCGAGAGCAAAGCAGTACCCGATGTTCCGACGCTGCTGATAATATCCGACGGAACTGTCACCGACGGCTGGATAGGCTTCGAGAATGATTACGCCTCCTCGCTTTCCGACGTGACCACCGTTCAGCTCGACTGCGGACATTCCGTATACGATCAGGAACCTGACCGCTGCGAGCAGGCAATGAGAGAATTCATCGCAGAACTTGACAGCTGAAGGAAGAACACACCATGAAAAAGACATTTAAGATCATCGGGAAAATACTGCTCGGATTTCTGATACTGATCGCGGCATTGATTATCATACTGACCGCCGCACGGCTCATCGGAAAGGCGGTATACAGCAAAACCCCCGAAGGCGGCATCAACGAGACGATGTATGCCGATATCAACGGCACAAAGCAGTGGATAAACATCTACGGAACGAATAAGGATAATCCCGTTCTGCTGTATCTTCACGGCGGTCCGGGTACTGCAACAAGCTGGCTGGACTGGAGCATACTGAGAACACTCAGCGAGGATTATACGGTCGTGGACTGGGATCAGCGCGGGTTCGGTCACAATTATCCCGACTATGCCGAGGATGAGCTGCCGACAGCGGAGATGTTTTTGCAGGACGGTCTCGAAATGACCGATTTCCTGCGCGGATATCTCGGCAAGGATAAGATCACGCTGTTCGGGCATTCGTGGGGTTCGGTATATGCTTCAAACCTTGCGCTCAACTATCCCGAAAAATACGACGCCTGCATAGCCGTGTCGCTTATGGTGGATATGCCCGAAAGCAAGGCTATGTTCAAGGAATGGGCGCTGGAGCAGTCAGCAGACGATCCCGAGCTCCATGCCCTTGCCGAAAAGCTCGACCCTTCGATGATAGTCGTGGACGAGGAACAGGCGGATATACTTAACCGTCTTGACGCAGCCTACAACTACATTGACGATTATTTCAAGGATGCGGATATAAACCTGTATGCCGCGCTCTGGTTCAATCCGAACTGCACCTTGTCACAGCAGCTCACGGGGATAGGTATGTCGCAGGAATACACCGATCATCAGCTCAAACTGATAGGCGGCGAAAGATGTACGATCGCATTCCCTATGGTGCAGTCGCTTTCACTGAAGGACAGAACGGAATACAAAGTGCCCTATTACGTTATTGTCGGCACAGAAGACCACGGCTCGGTAAATACGGTCGAGGAAGCCGAAAGCTATTTTGAAAAAGTGAATGCGCCCGATAAGGAACTGTTTCACATTGAAGGCGGTCATGTCGCTCCGCTGCTGAAGACCGGCAAGCTGTCGGGATATGTTCACGTTATCGCGGAAAAAACAAAACAGCAGCAATAAACAGATATAAAAATATGAGCTTCGGAATGACAGATCATCATTCCGAAGCTCTCTTGCTTGTTATTGTTCATCTCCGTCTTTCGGGATATCTGCGGTAGAATTCCTCCTTGTCGGCGTACATATTCTCATCTGCCTCGTGCAGGGCTTTTCTGATCTCGCTTACATTCCCGAAGCTGGACCCGACCGCAAAGCATACGCCTTCGGGCTCTGCTGTTGCTTTTCTGAAGCTTTCGATCTTCTTCACCATTTTTTCGCGGTCTTTTTCCAGCGCAAGCACCATGAATTCATCGCCGCCCGCGCGGTATATCTCATATTCCGGGAAATATTTCTGCAAGGTCAGCGCTGCATTTTTCAGCAGCAGATCGCCCGCAAAATGTCCTTCATGGTCATTCACCGCTTTCAGACCGTTCAGATCGGCAAAAACGATACATACATCGTCTGCATCCTGCGCTTTCCCCGAAACAAAGAAGTCAACGCGGTTGTTCATGGCATTCCTGTTATAGATACCCGTCAGCATATCCATTGAACCGAGCTTTTTAAGCCTGTTGAACAGCTGATAGCTCGCAATTTCCGAAGCGAGGAAATATGTCGTGAGCTCGAGCATATCCTTGATCTTTGAAGCACGCCCGGCATCAAAGCTGATCGCCCATATAAAGCCGATAGTCTCGCTGCGGTATTTCAGCGGGAAAAGAACAATATTCTTCGCGCCTGCCGGCTTTATGGAATTATACCACACGGGATTGGTGCGTTCCAGTTCCTGCCAGTCGCGCTCGTCCTTTATGATAGCGCAGGTACTGCCGGCTATCGTGTCATGCCATGTATCTATTATCTCAAAGAAATCATCGTTGACATAGGCTTTCATTGAAAGAAGCTTTGTATCCTCGCTCAGAGCCTCACACAGGACAGCACACTTTCGCTGCGGGAAATCCGTTGTCAGGATACAGCAGTGTTCCGCATCGCAAAGATCGCGTATATCCTTTATCACATCGGTGACCGACGTGATAAAATCATTCGCGTCACGCAGCTTCATGCATATCCTCAGGACATCCGATGCGATATCAGGCGCGATATTTGTCATGAGTGAATAATCCGGAGTTTCGGTAAAGCTCTGGAGATATGCACAGTAGTATATATTCTCCTTGTCCGATCTCAGCGGTATCGCGGTGATATACAGCCACACGGGCGTTCTTTCCGGATTGATATATGTATGCACCGTTTCTCCGAGAACAGCGCTGCGATAGCATAATTCCTCAAAATTCCTGTCCTTCGGGATATATTTATCATACGGCTGATCGGGAACGAACTCTGTCCTGTTCATTCCCGATTCCCCGACCTTTTCAAACGTATCCTCGGCTATATGCCTGAAAGCGGAATTTGCGGTCGCAAGACGTATATTGCCGTAAGTACCGTCGGGGAACACCTCAACAGACACGATACATGACATGGGTCTGATATGCTCCGAGAAAAAAGTATAATCGAATTTCACGATACCGGTCTCCTTTCATGTCAGGTGTGATACTGAATTCCGGCGTTCAGACTGCCCGTTTTGCAGCAATGAACATTATGTCTGACAAACAGATTATAAAATCAGCTTCCTTCTGCTTCACATTATATCAGTTTTTTGTCGGTTTGTCAATAGAAAGTACATAATATCGGTGCAGATAAACTCAGATGCAGGTATTGACAGCAGAAAATATATCTGTTAGAATATATTATGTTTTAATATGCCGTTTCTTATATGAATATCAAATACATCACACGGAGAAAAGAAATGACGATATCCGGCAAAGAAGTTACAATATACCGTTCATCGGAAAAGAACAGTCCTCTTGTGGTATTAAGTTCCTACGGGGACGAAGGCGCGGCGGTCTTTTCGGAGCTGAAAAAGCTGAAAAGTGCAGATATAACGCTTGCCGCTGTCGGTATCACCGACTGGAACGGCGAGCTCTCGCCGTGGGAGATACCGCCCGTGTACAAAAACGATGAGCCTTTCACAGGCGGGGCTGACGCATATCTTGCTACTCTGACAGGGGATATTATCCCCGCTGTAATTGCAGAAGCCGGTATCGACCCGGAATATACCGCTTTGGCGGGCTACTCTCTTGCGGGGCTTTTTGCGCTGTACTCGATGTACAAGACCGACGTTTTTTCGAGGATAGCAAGCGCGTCGGGGTCGGTGTGGTTCCCGGGATTTACCGGGTTTGCAAAGTCGAATAAGCTCATGAGAGCTCCGGACAGGCTGTATCTTTCGCTTGGCGACAAGGAATCGCACACCCGGAACAGTATCATGTCACAGGTCGAAAAAAATACTCGGGAATTGTACGATCATTTCGGTCCACTCGGTATCCGCACGGAGTTTGAGATGAACCCGGGGAATCACTTCCGTGATACCGCACTGAGAATGGCTAAGGGCATCGCGTGGATAATTGAAAGCTGAGCACATCCCGTAATCATATTCTGCATCATAGAGCTGTATACATTGAACAGGAGACGGATATGAAAGAAGCAAAGAAAGCATCCCGGCTGCGTATCATAAAAATAATACTGACAGTGTATGTGCTGTACAGACTTGTCAATGTCATACTGATAACGGGGATATACTATGCAGGGCAAGAGCGGATAAAGAGCGATCTTGCCGCCTGCGGCGCCGATGAATGCTTCTACACGGCAGGCGGGCACCATGAGGATATGCCGCAGATAAGTACCGTGCTGAAATATGAATACCTGCCGCTGTGTCAGCGTCTGGCAGTCCCCGAAAGCATATACTACAGCGGCCATGACGATCTGAAGGCTTTTCTCATGGATGCGGGGGTAGTCCTTTTTCCGTGGACATCGGCAAAGAACACCTTTACAGCGGATTACAGCCGAGGCGTCCGCTATTCATACAAGGCTTATGAACTGGTGATACGTACAGGCGCGGATGTATTTACGCACCGTCCCGAGGAGACAGTCATCTTCATCCCGTTTGGTGCATCGGCTTTGCTGCCGTTTTTATTTGCATCCGCAGTGATACTGCTCGCTGTTATAGGTCTGGCGTATCTTATATTCGCAGCGGCGATGCGCATATCACAAAGATAAAAAAAAGCGACCCGTCCCGGATCGCTTTTTTGTTATGCCCATTTCATTATGTGTGCCGCGATGATGTCTGCGGTCTCGTCTTCATCAGCAGCCGAAGTGTCAAGGAACAGCTGGAACTTGCTCCTGTTCTTTGCGAACCAGCTTTCGTATTCTATGTGCGGCGCTCTCGACTCGGGCGTGGTAAAGCCGCGCTCGGCGGGGCGGTCTTTCAGCCGCTGCTCTATGACCTCTCTGCCTGCGGAAAGCGCTATGAAAAAAGATGCTTCCACACGCTCGGGAGCGGTGTTCTTTCCAAAGTAATCCTGCGGATTCATGCAGCTGCCGAAAACAACGTCTCTGCCTGCCGCGAGCCTGACCGCTTCTTTGAGACCGTCGTCGGCGTAACGCTCCTCGTGGTCGGTGCCTGCATAGTCCCACCAGTTGAGCCCCAAGCCGTCGCCGTCGGTGCAGTAAAAGCGCCCGCTGTCAAGACGGCTGTGAAGCTTGTCTATGACCGTGGATTTTCCCGCGCCGCAGGTGCCTGTTATAACAAAAAGCTTCATATTTCCTCCGTTATCTCTCTGTCGTGTACTCAAAGCCCGAGAAGGAAGCGCTGCCGCCCGTTTCCTTCGTCGCATAGAGGAAAAGCCCGAACCTGCACCCGACAAAATGATCGAGAGTGAATCTCATACTATGCGCACCGCCAAGCGGCTCCCATATACCGTTCATATCATAGAAGAACCGCACTTCCCCGGAACCGCCTTCAAAGCGTACCTCGGCACGGAAACGCACCACGCTTCCCGCAAAAGGCACCCTTGCAAGCTCTGCATCATCGCCGCTGCCCTTTTCGCGGGCTCTCATTACGAGGAAATATTCCCCCTTCTCCTTTGTTATACCGATCAGCCCGTAGCTTCCGATAAGCAGGCAAAGCCCCGCAGTGTCGCCCTCGCGTATATCTGCGGCATTTACGGTCACTTCGGCGGCGCAGCCCGGCAGCACCGTCCTCTGCGTGAGGGTATTTCTCGCATATTCAAGGGAAGGACTTATCTTGTCGGTGGTTATCGTATATCTCCCGCCGCCTGTATGCCACAGACCTTCGTGCGGCTCGTGATTGAACTGCCATACGTTTTTAAGCTCCGCTGCGCTGAAATCGTCGCTTGAGTATAGCGGCGCGTATTTCGCAGAGGGGCGCGTGCTCTCGCTGAACACTTCCTTTGTCACACTGCCGTATACGGGATAGCCGTTCTTGTTCCA
>JAILFE010000071.1 GCA_024697725.1 Oscillospiraceae bacterium | reverse complement strand
CGGCTCGGCAGCCGCACCCACTGCGGGACTTCACTTCACGCCCGAGCTGCTCGAAGAGGTAAAGGCAATGGGCGTTGATATCGCCTATGTCACGCTCCATGTCGGGCTGGGGACGTTCCGCCCCGTCAAGGAGGACAACATACTCGACCACAAGATGCATTCCGAACATTACTGCATCCCCGCCGCTTCTGCCGACATCATCAACGCCGCAAAGGAGCGCGGCGGAAGGGTGATATCCGTCGGGACCACCTCCTGCCGCACTCTCGAAAGCGCCGCAAAGCTCTACGGGAAGATATGCGAATGCGAGGGGTATACCGATATCTTCATCTATCCCGGCTATGAATTTGCGGCGATAGACGGGCTCATCACCAATTTCCACCTGCCCGAGAGCACTCTCATAATGCTCGTATCGGCATTCCTCGGATATGATAAGACGATGGAAGCCTACAGAACGGCAGTAGCCGAGCGGTACCGCTTTTTCAGCTTCGGCGACTGTATGCTCATAATATGACACGAAACGGAGAACGACCATGTTCAGGCTGATAAAGAAAAACGACAAAGCCCGCCGCGGCGAATTCACTACGGTACACGGCAGCTTCCAGACTCCCTGCTTCATGAACGTCGGCACATCCGCCGCAATAAAGGGCGGCATTTCCTCGCCCGATCTGAAGGAACTGAAATGTCAGGTGGAGCTGTGCAACACCTATCACCTGCATCTGCGCCCGACAGATACCGTGATAAAACAGATGGGCGGACTGCACCGTTTCATGAACTGGGACAGACCGATACTCACCGACAGCGGCGGGTTCCAGGTGTTCTCGCTCGCAAAGCTGAGAAAGATAAAGGAAGAAGGCGTGTTCTTCAATTCCCATATCGACGGCAAAAGGATATTCATCGGTCCCGAACAGTCGATGCAGATACAGTCGAATCTCGCGTCCACTATCGCTATGGCGTTTGACGAATGTGTCGATAATTCGGTAATGAATATCCCTTCGGACTGCCCCGAGGACGAAAAACGGCGGCTGATACGCAAGGCGCATGAGTATTCAAGACAGTCCTGCGAGCGCACCACGCGCTGGCTCATCCGCTGCAAGGACGAGATGAAAAGGCTCAATTCCCTGCCCGATACGATAAATCACGACCAGCTCCTTTTCGGGATAAATCAGGGATGTACGTTCGAGGATCTGCGGATACACCATATGGAGCAGATAGCACAGCTCGACCTTGACGGCTACGCTGTCGGCGGACTTGCCGTCGGAGAGCCGACCGAGGATATGTACCGCATACTCGATGTTGTCGAGCCGCATATGCCCGCAGAGAAGATACGCTATCTCATGGGTGTAGGCACACCGAGCAATATCATAGAGGCGGTGGCAAGGGGGATAGACCTGTTCGACTGCGTGATGCCTAGCCGCAATGCCCGCCACGCCACGATATTCACATGGCAGGGCATAATGCATATCACTAACAGATGTTACGAGACCGATCCTCTGCCGATAGACCCGGAATGCAGCTGTCCCACCTGCAGGAACTTCACAAGAGCGTATGTGCGGCATCTTTTCAAATCGGGAGAACAGCTTGCGGGAAGGCTTGCTGTAACGCACAATCTGTATTTCTATAATACTCTCATGGAAAAGATACGCACGGCGATAGATAATGACAGCTTTGATGCGTTCCGCAAAGAATATTCGGAAAAGCTCGCAAAGCTCATAAACTAAGAGACAGCGCAGAACAACCGCTTTGCATGAACATCATTATAAAGTTTTAGGTCAGGGTCATAGGAGGAGAATATGGCTTTTATCAGTCTGCTGTTTGCATCTATGGTCGAAGTTGCAATAGTTCTGGCTATCGGGATAGCTTCTGTTATTATCGGGACACATCTGTACAATAAGACCGAATATAAAAAATTAGGGATCGGTATCAGGATATTCGGGTATATAACTCTGATACCCTCAATTGTTATAATCGTGCTGATGGCAGTTTTGATCATTTATTCCATGAGATCCGATATGTCTTAGCAATAATGCCCCCCGGCGCCTTTAAGCGTCAGGGGGCAAAACTTTTTTGGAGCATCCGCATCGGAGACGGCTATTTCTGTTCTGTGCGTTCACGCGATACTCCCGCAGACATAAATTACAGAAAAATGACAATGTTCGACAAATAGCGTTATTATGTGATATTTCACGATAATAATTTCCAGTTTCTGGCAGATTTTTTCGCAAAATTCAACGTGGACAGTTTCATGTCCCGTTGAACAAAGGGGCTTTCTGTGGTAAAATATGGAAGAAATAAAAAACACGGAGGTATCCATAATATGGACATGGAAATGATACAGGTAAAGGTAATGATAGCGGACGACAGCCCCGAATACGGCTACAGCTTTGCACATATCCTCAGAGAAAAAGGCTTCTACGCGGTGACCCGCCCCCGCAACGGGCTGACACTCCTTGATTCGATAAAAAAAGAGCTCCCCGATGTCGTGATAACCGAATCCATGCTGCCCGGACTGGACAGCTTCGAGCTTGTAAGACGCACCTCGGACATGGAGAAAAAGCCGTTCTTCATCGTGACGGGAACACATATCAACGGGTATATCGAATCGCAGGTAATGTCCTTCGATAATACATATTTCCTTCTGAAGCCTGTTGAAACCGACACTCTCGTGAACGTCATCCGCTCGGCGACGACCGACAGGAAGGACACTCCCCGCCTGCCGAGGAAAAACGACCGCAGCGAAATGGAGGTAGTTGTCACCGAGATAATACATCAGATAGGCATCCCCGCGCATATCAAGGGATATCACTATCTGCGCGAGGCGATACTGCTCTCGCTCTTTGACAGCGAGATGCTCGAAAGCGTGACAAAGCTGCTCTATCCGACAGTGGCAAAGACATTCTCGACCACCGCCTCCCGCGTGGAACGCGCTATACGCCACGCGATAGAGACAGCATGGGATCGCGGCGACATCGACACGATACAGAAGCTGTTCGGATATACCGTGAGCATCGGCAAGGGCAAGCCCACCAATTCGGAATTCATCGCGCTGATAACCGACAATCTCCGCCTTACCTATCTCGGGAACACAAAAAAGACGGCTGCCGCTGTAAAATGACAGAGGACCCGCTCACAGACCGTGCATACATAATGCAGCAATATCTACATATCACGCCGCATATTTTTGTATCAGTCTACAAAGATTTGCACACGGATATATTATGCTATTTACTTTTCCGAAAATATAAGGTATAATATCATCTGTTGTCGGGAGCACCCTCCGGGGCGTGGCTCAGCTTGGTAGAGCGCGGCGTTCGGGACGCCGAGGTCGCAGGTTCAAATCCTGTCGCCCCGACTTTAAGAAAGATCACCCTTCGGTTTTTTCCGGAGGGTGATCTTTATATATTCAACAACATCAGATATCAATGCTGCTTTATTGCAAGCCATTTTTTAAAAAGACTTGCAATAAAGCAGCATATCTGATATAATAAAGTAAAGGAGATGTTCCCGTGAGAATTTACCTTGATAATTGCTGTTATAACCGTCCTTACGACGATCAATCGCAGCTTACTGTCGGATTGGAAGCACAGGCAAAATTGTATATACAGAGCAAGATAAAATCAGGTGAGTATGAACTTGTGACATCCGAAATACTGTGTTTTGAGATAGATATAGTCAACGACATTAGAAATTGCACATTCAGTCAAGCAAAACTTTGCATATATGAGCTTTGCGCAGACTGAATGCAGCAATTTCATTGTCGTTTACTATAATTGCCCTGTAAGAATAAGACGGGATGTAATCAATGATTTCATAGAGCAGAATTCATCTGTCCATGTTGGTAATGACAGTACGGAAAAAGTCAGAGAAATGGCTCGTCAGATAATGGATACCGGTATCAAATACAAAGATGCCTGTCATGTTGCTTCTGCCATATTGGCAGAATGTGATTATCTCATTTCGACCGATAAAAGGCTTCTGAAATATAAGAGTGACAGAATAAAGCTCGTCAATCCTATCGAATTTGTAAGTATAACGGAGGAAATGATATGAGTGAAAATAATATGGCTCTTGTCAGCAAGTGTATGGATATCCTGTGCAAACAAGTAGGAATAGTTGATGCCGAGAGATTTATTTACATCATGCGCAGCGACACATTTGATTATACAAAATGGCAGCGTGAACATTATGATATGATCTCTCCGGAAGAACTGGATAACGCATTTGAAAAATATTCCGAAGAACACAGATTCGGCGGAAACAAAGCAGAGATAATATAGTGCGTGCTTTTCGGCTTTTTGAGCAGAAACTAATATATATAACAGCGGCGCAGAACAGCAATTGACCTGTTCTGCGCTTTTCGTTATCCTTTGCTTATTCAGCTCACCCCTTCTCCGTGATAAACTCCCTGCTCGAATACCCTGTGACACCGTCATAGCTCACGGAGTACCACCCGCCCGCAGCACCATTCACCCTTACAGCCGCGCCGTCCGGTATAGCCCCGATTATCCGCGATTCCACGGACGGCATATCCCGTATGTTCAGCTTCGAGCCGCCTGCGCTCACTACCCCATCAAAGCCGCCGCCGGGGAGTATGAACGGTATCCCGAAATAGTCGCACAGCGACCTCACCAGCGTCTGTGCGATACTGTCACGGCTGCTTTTTATCCACTCTGCGTCCTCGGCGTTGTCGTGATACCCTATCTCGCACAGCACTGCGACAGTCCTCGTCCTCGTGACCTCCGCAAGCGATGTTGTAGGCACGGTCAGCACCCTCTCCGGCAGAGGATATACCGCCGTGAAGCTGTTCGCTGTGATGACCGCGAGCCTTCTCCCGAATTCGGAATACGGGGAATAGTATATCTCCACTCCCCGCACCTTCCCCGAGCTGCCCGCACCCGCCGCGTTTGAATGCAGCGCAAGATGCACCTCGTATCTTCCCGCATTGGAATCGGCTATCGCACCCGTGACATTGCGGTCGGGATCGTTGCGGACATAGGTTATCCCCGAAGCCGTGAGATAAGGCTCCATAGCATCCGCGACAAGATTCATCTGCTCCTGTTCGTTGCCGCCGTTCGCATAGGGGTTCCACTCCTGCGTTGACGGGCTGAGAAATACTGTTTTCATCGTATATCATCCTTTCTCGAATCTTTGGTATATACCACAGCTACCGCCGTAAGATTCACGGCGAGCAGGAGAACGTTCACCATATCCGCCGCATCCCACAGCACAGGGCTTT